>JAMOPB010000047.1 GCA_027064945.1 Candidatus Cloacimonadota bacterium | reverse complement strand
ACGTGCAATGCATCAAATTTACAAGCTGCTACACAATCGTTTAAACCAACGCAACCAAAACTACATAAATTTGGACCACCAGCAACCAACACAGCTGCTTTACAAGTAGAGATTCCCTGATACTGATAGCGTAATTTAGTATTTTTATCACCACCACTTTGGCAATGGATCACAGCAACTTTTCTATCAGCAGATGAAGCTTCTTTCCCCATTATCTTAGCGATAGCAGCTATCACATCATCACCACCGGGAGCACATTTTGTAATATCATCATCATTTTCTACAATTGATTCTGCATAAGCAGCACAACCAGCCATTCCACAAGCTCCACAGTTTGCACTTGGCAATATTTCAATTATCTCTTCAATTTTGGGATCTACTTCCACATGAAATTTCTTAGAAGCAAAAGCTAAAACTAATCCATAAATTAGTCCTAAACTTCCCAAAGCTATTGTTGAATATAATATAATCACAAGTTCCTCCTAAAATTGTAAACCTGCGAAACCAAGAAAAGCTAATGCCATTCCACCAGCAATAATCATTGCTATTGGCATTCCTTTCATAGCTTCAGGAACTTCAGCTTTATCCATACGTTCACGAATACCAGCCATCAATACTAAAACCAATGTAAAACCGATTCCGGCAAAAAGTCCGTTTAAAATAGCTCCGAAGAATGTATATTCTTCTTGGACATTCAATATCGCTACACCTAACACAGCACAGTTTGTTGTTATTAATGGTAAAAATACACCCAATGCTTTATATAAAGCAGGAGCTGTCTTTTGAATCACCATTTCAACAAATTGTACTAAAGAAGCAATAGTTAAGATAAAGGCAATTGTTTGCAAAAATTCCATTTGCAATGGAATAAGTAGAAAATGCTGAATAAGCCAAGTAAATGTAGATGCCAGAGTCATTACAAAAATAACTGCCATCCCCATTCCTAATGCTGAATCCAATTTTTTTGACACTCCGATATAGGGGCATAATCCCAAGAACCTAGCTAATACAAAGTTCTGAACAAATATGGCTGCAATAGCCATGGAAAAAATTCTAATTGCTAATTCCATCTATATCTCCTATTTCTTCTTCAACATATTTAGTATAGCCATCAAAAATCCCATCACTAAAAATGCTCCGGGAGCAAGAATTGCTATTAACATTGGTTGATAACTGCTTGGCATTATTTGAATTCCCAATAATGTTCCATTTCCTAAGAATTCTCGAACTGATGCAATTACTACTAAAGCAAGAGTAAAGCCAAGTCCCATTCCCAAACCGTCAAAGATTGATGGGATAACTTTGTTTTTTCCTGCAAAAGCTTCTGCTCTTCCAAGAATAATACAGTTAACCACAATTAAGGGAATAAATAATCCTAAACTTTTATATAAAGCAGGCAAATAAGCATGCATCACCATATCAACGATAGTTACAAAGGAAGCAATAACAACAATGTAAGCCGGGATTCTAACTTTAGTAGGAATTAAATCTTTTATCAAAGAGATAATAATATTTGCCATTACCAACACGAATGTGGCAGCTAACCCCATACCAATACCATTTGCTACAGATGATGTAACACCCAAAGTAGGACACAAACCCAAAGCCATTACAAACACAGGATTTTCTTTGACTAAGCCTTTTGTAAATTCTTTAAAATTACTCATCATTTCCTCCTTGAGCTGAAGGTGCAATATTAGCTGATAAAGTTTCTACTGCAGATTTAATGGATTCTGTAATTGCTCTTGTAGAAATTGTAGCACCTGTAATGCTTTTAATTGTGCCACCATCCTTATCTACCAATAATTGTTCTTTACTTAATCCTACATATTTCTTTGCAAAAGATGGCTCAACACATTTAGCACCAAGTCCGGGAGTTTCAGCTTGAGATACAATCTCTATTTTATTGATTTTCATATCTTTATCTAACCCGACCATTGTTCTTACTTCACTACTATATCCATATTTTGCAGCTTGGAAAGTATATCCAACCAAATTCTTAGAATCATCATAACCGCGATAAAATTCAAACCATGCTGTATCTGCTTCTTGTTGAATTTTCAATGGATTGTTATCTTTTTCAAGTTTAACTTCCAATGAATCTTTTTCGAAAAAGCTTGCATTTGGCAATACGTTCTTACGAGCAGAATTCTGAGCTTGTTTTTCACTTTCTTGAATTTTTGGTAATGTTACACCGTTTATATAAGCTAAAATCCCACTAGCAATAGCAGCTATCATAAAAAGAACAAAGCCTAATTTGAGATAATATTTCATTTTTTTACCTCCCCAAATGCCTTTGGAACTGTAAAACGATCAATTAATGGAACTACGATATTCATAAGAAGAATAGAGTAAGAAACACCTTCCGGATAACCACCCACTAAACGAATTACAACGGTAAGCACACCGCATCCAATTCCAAAAATGATTCTACCTTTCTTAGTTACAGGCGAAGTAACCATATCGGTTGCCATGAAAAAAGCACCCAAAATAAGTCCGCCTGCGAAAATATGGAAAAATGGAAGTAAAATTGATGCTGAGAAAAGACCTTCAGTTCCACCAAAAATATATGTAAGAACAAATACTGTTCCGATATAACTTACAGGAATTCTCCATTCAATAATATGTTTGTAAGCTAAAAAAGCCGCACCGATTAATAAAGCAGCTACACTTACTTCTCCAATCACACCACCAATATTTCCCCAGAATAGATTTTTCAAAGTTGCAAATTCAGCTAATTTATTCATCATCAAATTAGTCTCAGCTGAGCCTAAAAAATCTACATTTCTAATAGTTTTTGCTACATTCAAAGGAGTAGCGGATGTAATTAATGTTTGAGCCTTTGCAGACAAAGTTTCAAAATTTGTAATTCCACTTAATGATCCCAATTTTGTAGGAGTCCATCCGGCAGTCATTAAGCTTGGCCAACTAGCCATTAAGAAAGCTCTGGCTAAAAGTGCAGGATTAAAAATATTGAAGCCTAAACCACCAAAAACTTGTTTACCGATAGCTATGGCAAATATAGATCCAATTACGGGAATCCACCAAGGAGCTGCCACGTTAATATTAAATGTAACCAACAAGCCGGTGATTACTGCACTACCATCTTTAATCGTAACCGGTACACCTCTGAATTTTTGAATCAACGCTTCTGTAATTACAGCCGCTGTTACTCCATATAATGATAGTAACAATGCGTTAATTCCAAAGAAATACACAGCAACAACTAAAGCAGGCATCAGTGCAAAAACCACTTGCCACATCACAGAACTTACAGAAATTTTCTGTTTCAAATGTGGAGCTGCTGATACTGCAAAATTATTATTCATAAATCCTCCATTTTATTAAAAATCAAATGTTACCCAAAAATACTCTCTATAAACATTTGATTTTTTATAACAAATATTTATTTTCTATTTTTCTGTGATACTTTTAATTTACCAATATCGATCCACTGTATTAATTTAATATGAGAAGGACATACGTATGCACAACTACCACATTTTATGCAATCCATAACTCCATATCTCTCAGCTTCATCAATATCATCATATCTAACATTATGCACGATCAGGCTAGGAACAATATTCATTGGGCAAACATCTACGCATCTACCACAGCGAATGCAAGTGCTTTCGTCTTCTTTATGTGCTTCAGCACGATTAAAAATAAGTAATCCTGAACTGGTTTTTGCCATAGGTGCTTCTAAATTCGGTACAGCAGCACCCATCATAGGACCACCGGAAATAGCCTTTCCTATCTCTTCGCTCGTTCCACCACAATACTCTAATAAATCACTGTATTTTGTTCCAATCCTAGCTTTTAGATTTTTAGGATTTTTTACAATCTTACCTGTAACTGTGATAATTCTCTCAATCAAAGGTTTTTCATAACGGCAAGCTTCATAAACAGCAACAGCAGTTCCAACATTTTGAACTACAACGCCAACTTGCATTGGCAATCCGCCTTTATTTGGAACCTTTCTTTTTGTAGTTGCATAAATCAGTTGTTTTTCAGCACCTTGAGGATATTTAACTTTTAGCGAAACAACAGAAATATTAGTTTCATTTTTAACTAATTCTTTCATATGTTTAATTGCTTTAGGCTTGTTTGCCTCAATACCAATGATACCTTTTTTTGCATTTACGGTTTTCATTAATATTTTCAAACCGGCAATAATATCTTCTGCTCTTTCAAGCATAATTCTGTAATCTGCAGTAAGATAAGGTTCGCATTCTACTCCATTCAATATTACAGTATCAATTGGATTTTCAGCCGGTGGTGATAATTTTACATGTGTTGGGAAACCTGCTCCTCCCATTCCACAAACTCCGGCAGCAGAAATACGTTTTTTTAATTCATCAACTGAAAGTGTTTCTACATTATCATCGCTTAGTTTTACCCAATTATCTTCACCGTTACCGGTGATTTCTATAGCCGGTGATTTTATTCCACTTGGATGGTCGAATAGATCAATTTTGGTAATCTTGCCGGAAATAGACGCATGCATAGGAATCGAAACAAAACCACCTGCTTCTGCGATAACCTGCCCGGCAAGAACTTCATCACCAACTTTCACACAAGCTTTTGCAGGAGCTCCTATATGCTGAGAAAGAGGAATTACCACTTTTTTAGGTAGTGGCATGGTCTCGATTGCAGCATTTTCAGCATAGCTTTTGGAATCTGCTGGATGAATTCCGCCAGGGAATGTCTTTAAACCCATAATTTCTCCTTTTATTTATTAATTTGAAGCATTATTAAGCAACAATATATCTGAGGTCACTTAAATACATATTTTCCAACAACAAATGTAATCGAGTTTATTCAATCAAGTATTTTTTTATATGAAGTGAAATATCTTTGTAATTACGTAAAATTATTAGTTTTATCTCATAAAAAAAAGAGGTGCCTTTCGACACCTCTATATTTTTTATTCCAATGAATTTAGTTATTTTGCAATTCTAAATCCGATAGATGAATTAACTCTACCATAAATTAATCTTGGTTTACACATGCTACGATTAGCATTTCTAAGAGATTCTGCTGACATCTCCCAACTTCCACCACGGATAACCATTCTATCTTGAGAACCAACACTTGTACTAGTAGAAGTTTCAGGACCCATTGGATCTGTGGCTGCGCTTTCAGAATAGTAATCTGCAGAATAAACATCGTTGCACCATTCCCAAACATTACCGGCCAAGTCTTGAATACCTAAAGCATTATCTCCAGAATAACTTCCAACAGGTGCAATCCCGTTATCAGTTGTTTCATTATTATAGAAATTTGCTAAATCATGTGTAGGTTCTTCGTTACCCCAAGGGTAATTTCTACCATCATTATATTTAGCTGTATATTCCCATTCTGCTTCAGTTGGTAAATGATAACCGTTGCCGGTTGTAATATCAATATTACAAGAGCTATTCCAATAATCATAAACAGGAGTTAAACCATTAATCTCACTAAGAGTATTTGCATAAAGTGCAGCACCAAACCATGTAACATCAGTTACAGCATAATTTTCAAATCCTTCTTCAACAACAAATTTCTTTGCATTTGTTGAGAAACTAATCTTGCAATCTCCATCAGTTTTGATAAATAAAGCTAAATCTTCAGCAATATCTACTAAGCCGAATCCATCGCTATAAGTAATAGGATTGTTTACCGGATCGTAAACATGAGAAATCATACCTTTACCTGTTGCCCAGTTGATAATTTCCACAAATTGAGCATTAGTAATTTCTGTTTTACCAATTTCAAAATCATTTGAAATAGTTACATCATGAATCGGATTTTCATCATCATCACCTTCACTGCTACCCATAGTGAATGTACCTGCAGGAACAGTTACCAATTCAGGTTCATTTTCTAATGCAAAAGTTGATGTAGTAACTTCTAAAACAGGCCAATAAGCACTTGTATCAACTTGGCTATATGTTCTTCCTCGATAATAATATGTAGTGTTTTCAGTAAGGTTATAATCTACAAAATTATTATAATCAGGTTGAGAAGTACCAACTAATTCAAATGGTCCATCAGCTGAATTAGATCTCTCAATTGCAAAAGCAGTTTCAAAATAAGTTACATCATCCCAAGTTAAATCTGCTTTAAAAGCTGAAACAGCTTCTAATACAAAATTATCGGGAACAGCAGTTTTTACTCTAAATCCGAATACTTCACTCCAGTTACTGATTTCAGAACGAACTCTCCAATAATAAACATCACCATAATCAAAAGCATCTTCTTCATCAATAGTAAATGATCTTGCTTCACCAACATGAGTGATAAGAATATTATCAAAACTTTCAGAATCTGAAACTTGAATTCTATAAAAATCTGAACTTCCTAAACGTTCCCAAAGGAATTGTGGAATTTGTTTAACAACATCATTTTCAGTATCGTTTTCTGGGAATAGTAATTGTACTGAGCCAAGATTCGAATTGTATTCTGCAATTGTTGTAAAACTTCTAATTCCACTCCACTCAGAGTTATCTGCTTTAATTCTCCAGTAGTAAGTTGTATTTAAATCGAAGTCAATTTCAGATATACATTCTGTAGGTAAATCACCATCTTCTTCAATAATGGTTTTCTCTGCCACAATATCAGAAAAATTATCATCGGCAGCAACTTGAATTTCATATTCAGTTGCGTCAGGATATTCTTCCCATTCAAATTTTACAATAACGCCTTCTGTTGATCCATCTTCCGGTGAGTTAACAAGAACTCCGGAGTTTGTAGTAAAAGAAAACACTTCACTCCAATTATCATTTCCTTCAATTGGAAGAGCAACATCTGATGTCATTCTCCAATAATATCCATCATCAGAAGCAGTTAAGATATTATTTTCAGTCCAAGAATCAGGATTAGTAGAAGCATCAATTTCTTCATCTAAAACGATATTTTCGAAATCCTCATCGGAAGCAACTTGGATTGTATAAGTATTAGCATTATCCAATGGAACCCAAGAGAATTCAACAGGTACACCAACTTCAGTTGCTTCATCAGAAGGTGAACTTAAAGTAACTAAGATATCTGTATGGAAGAGTCTGATCTCGCTCCAGTTTTCTCCTGAGGTATCAGTTTTAACTCTCCAATAATAAGTTTTTTCAGCTTCAAGGCTAGTTGGAACATCAAAGAACGTATCGGAAGAAGAATTTTCATAAAGCACAGGATCAAAATCACCTGATTCGGAAACTTGGATTGTGTACTCAGAAGCACCATCAAGTTCATTCCAAGCAAAATGAGGTCTTAAACTTGCACTAAAATCATTTTGAGGATTAACTAAACTTACTACATAATTTGTAGTGAATTTCCAGGTTTCACTCCATACTGAGTTATTAGCTTTAACTTTCCAATAATAATCGGTAAAGTTATCTAATTCTTCATCAAAAGTATAACTTTCAGAATCTTCTATATCATCAAAAACGATATTTTCAAATAAAGAATCTTTAGCACAAACAATATTATACTCATCTGCACCAATATATTCATTCCATTCAAATTCAGGTTCTAAAGTATTAACTTTGTATCCAAAACCAGGTTCTAAAAGAGTAAGTTTTGGGCCTTCACCTTTAACAAAATACAAATCGAAAGAATCTAAATCAACCTCATCGATGTTCATAGGATCGATAGATTCTCCTAAAGAATCTACAATTGTATTTGTGTCAGAAGTTTCACTTAACAACCAAAGAGCTTTTGAAGAACGATTGTAATAGTAATCATAAAGATAAGTTTTTACATCATCCTGTAATAAATAGATTTGGTTATCTTCAAAATATATTTCACTATCTTCGGGCTTAACACTAATCCCAGCAATTTTCATATCATGTTTTGTAATCTCTAGTGCACTTTCTTCAGTTAAAACAGGAATAACAACATCACCATCTTCCTGTAATTCGAATTTATCCCAAACATTAATTAAGAGTATATCAACTCCATCTAACACTACTTCGTCAGGGCTTGTTGTTTCGTCGTCTTCACAACCAACAAAGAAAAGTAAACTAGACATCAAAGCCAGTATGAGTAAGATTTTTGTATTCTTAAATTTTTTCATTTTATTCTCCTCTTAATCATATACTAGTTTTCGATTGTCGTTTCAATTTCAGAAATAATCTGATTGAACATAATTTTTGCTTCATCAGCTTTCATGAATGAAAGAGGAAAACTAAATAGATAACATTTATTGCTATCAGTTAATTTACGGATTCCTATAGGTTGATTTCCATAAGAATTGATTTCGTCCAAAGAAGGTTCATACATACCATCTCCCGGTTCTTTACAACCGAGTCTGTAGATAACTTCTGTTCCTTCAAGTAAGAGATCTTCATCAAAATAGGAAATAAGACCATGAGCATCAACAGCAATCTGTGTTATTGGGTGATTATCTATGAAGCTTAAAATACTTTCATCGCGTTTTAAATTGATATCAGCTGTCATATTAGCAGCTTTAACAGCATAATGGAATAATGGTTTGTATTCCAAGATAGGATCTTGAGGAGTTTTAGGTAATGTTTTAGTTGCTTCCTCATCATCTACATTCACACCAAAATAACGTGTAATAAGATTAAATCCTTCTTTTCTTGAATTCAACATTATTGTATTTGCTAAGTTTGAATTTGAAGACAAGATAACATTTCCGCCACTATTCAAATATAAATTCATTGAATCATATTCTTTCCAGAATCCACTATCTTTTTTATTTTCTGTATGATAGATAATGGTTTTGTATTTTACCAATTCAGTAGCAGGTAAACAAGCTTTAGAGAAATGCAATTTAAAGTTTGGACTTTCGTTCTCATTTCTGTCCATATAATCGATAGTTCCGGTATAATCACTAAGAGCTTCTTCGTAAAATGCATCCATCATATCATCCGGTAATGAGTTATCAGCGTCATCATCGATGATTAAAATTCCTGATTTTTCTGAAGCAGGAGTTGGATCAACAATATTAAAAATCATTTCAGCAGGTGTTTTATCTGCAACACCTTGTAAATCCACAGCTCTAACTTCAAATTTATGAGTACCAACATCTAAACCGGTAAGAGTAACTTCTTCGGCAATATTAGCGCTAACAGGAACTCGTAACCATTCTTTACCTGTATCTTCATCAACAACATTATAATCAATAGCAGGTAATGGAGCATAAACAAAAGCTTCACCATCTAAGCGTAAATCATAAAATCTTACTTCAGAGAAATATTCAAGATTAGTCAATTCATCAACAACTGTCCCGATTTTCTTATTATTTGGGTTATTACTTTCATATTGACCTTTGTATCCCCATTTCATGTAGATGCTAAGGTTATTACTTCCAATCACAGAATAATCGCCATTGTTATCAATCCAGAATGGAGTAGCAAAATGAGTACCTTCTACAGTAAGAGTACTTGGTAAAATTGTTGGAATCTGTTCAGCAATAAAAGTAGTATAATGGTTATCACCAAGAGCATAAATTGCGTTTTTATTAGCATCAACTGATCCGTTAAAAATGATAGTTCCGGGATAGAATCCATCTCTTACAGCAAAGCCAACTTCTTCTTCTTCAGATTCGATTCCGGCTAGATCGACAGATTTCACGATAATATATGTAGAATCTACAGGAGATCCACTTTCATAAGTATTAAATAAGAGAGAAGGTTCAGTAAATTCTGTCATTAAGAATCTATTAACATTTGGTTGATCTTTAGTATTATACTCTTCATCAGGATATCCACCTTCAGATTCGGGGATAACACGACCAAGTAAATCTCTTTTTTCTAATCTGAATTTAAAATAATCAGGAACAGCTCCTACATATGGATCAGAGTCAAGAATACTAAATTGGAAGACAATACCACGTCCAATTTGTGCTCCATCCAAGTTACCTTTTGTAGAACTGATATTAACTCCGGGAGCTAATGAATAAGCAGAAAAATATTTACTGGCATATTCTGAGTTAGGAGAAATAGTTACTCCATCTTGATCAACAGCAATACTCATATTTCCGTCATTATCTTTGCATTTTACATCAAATCTGCTAACAACAACTGCACTATCACCATCGATATTTGCAGGGAAATTGATTATTGTGTAAACATCATTTGTCCAAATAGACTTTTGATCAGTTTCTGCTAATGGAATTGATTGATCAGCGCCATCATTATAATGATAGATCCAACCTTCTTCATCAACTACATTATGTCCAGGTGTTCCATTGGGATACGGATTGCCATCTTTATCAACAACTCTATAAGCGTATGATTCTACTACACCATCTGCATCATTTGCTTCCCAGTAAATTTTTTGCTGGAATAATGCAGGATTATCAGTATCCACCGCTGTTGAATCAATCACACCTTCATACGAAGTTATTCTGATAGTTGGTCCAACATTCGGATTCAACTCACCTTTTCTATCGCATGCTGAAAAAGACAGCGTTACAAGTAGAACTGCTGTTGTTAATATTAAAGCCTTCTTAACTTTAAACATTTAATCCTCCTATATTGTTCATAATTTTACAATGTTTTGCGCTTTATTTACATTGAGTTCCAATTCCGTCAAGAAATTAACTACTTACACATTTTTTAAACGCTTTTAGTACATTAGAAAGTAACATAGCTGTTGTTACAGAACCAACTCCACCAGGTACGGGAGTTATTGCTTTTACTTTCTCAAAACTTGCTTCAAATTCTACGTCGCCTACATATTTATATCCTTTTTCAGGATCTTCCACTTGATTTACCCCTACATCTATAACAATTGCCGATTCTTTTAGCATGTCTGCTTTAACAAATTCAGCTTTTCCGATAGCGGCAATTACAATATCAGCTTCTTTAGTATGCTTAGGTAAATCTTTGGTTCTACTATGACAAACAGTAACAGTCGCATTGCCTGTTTTGTTTTTTCTTAGAAGTAAATTCGCTAAAGGTTTTCCCACAATATCACTTCTTCCAATAATCACTATATGCTTTCCCTCTGTTTCAATTTCATAGAAATCTAAAATTTGTAATACAGCATTAGGAGTACAAGGGACAAAGCCATCTCTATCCAATACTAAATTTCCCATATTCAAAGGATGAAATCCATCAACATCTTTATCAGGATTAATAGCCATCACAATTTCAGATTCATCTAAATGTTTTGGAAGTGGTTTTTGTAACATAATTCCATGAACATTAGAATCTGTGTTCAGAACTTCAATTTCATTTAACAATTGTTCCTGAGAAATAGCCGGGTCGAATAATTTTGTTGAAACCTTAAAACCTTTTTTCATGCCTTTTTTTTGTAAATTTTCTACGTAATATTTGGCAGCTGGATCTTCCCCAATCAAAATAATAACCAAATGCGGATTCCAAGCATTTGTACTGATTTCATTTTTCAAATCAGCATAAATCTTCTTTATCAGTGGTTTTGCTATTAATTTCTTAGTCATAATACTTCCTTCTAATCCTTTTGATATCTTTTGCTTTACCTGTCTTTTCATTTATTTCCACATAAACTGCATTAATTTGTAATCCTGTTTCAGCAGGAGTATATTGTTTTGGCATATCGGCAAGCATCTTTTCTAAGATTATTTCTTTTTTAACACCGATTACAGAATCGTGAGGTCCTGTCATTCCGGCATCTGTGAGATAAGCAGTTCCATGTTCCAAGATCTCTTCATCGGCAGTTTGTATATGAGTATGAGTTCCCACTAAAGCACTAACTTTCCCATCCAAATAATAACCTAAAGCTCTTTTTTCGGCAGTTGCTTCAGCATGGAAATCTACAAAAATATTAGATGTCTCTTTTTTGATTTCATTAATTACCTTATCGCAAGCTCTGAAAGGAGAATCCGCCGGACCCATAAATACTTGTCCAATCACGGTAAAAACAGCAATTTTATAACCACTATCAAATTGATAGATAAAATATTCATTACCATAGGCCATTGAGGAATTGTTAATAGGTTTTAAAATTCTCGGTTCGTTTTTTATGAATTCTAATGCGTCTTTTTTATCCCACAAATGGTTTCCGCTTGTAAAAACATCGATACCGGCATCAAATAAATAATTTGCAGTTCGCTCTGTAATACCTCTGCCTTGTGCTGTGTTTTCTCCATTAGCTATACAAAAATCTATGGATAATTCTTTTTTAAGTTCAGGAAGCCGATCAAAAATTAATTTTCGACCGGCTTTCCCAAAAATATCACCAATAAATAAAATCTTCATAATTATTTAGCAACAGCAGTTTGACGTGTTTCTCTTATCACCATAACCTTTATCTGCCCCGGATATTGCATTTCTTCTTCTATCTTAGAAGCAATATCAGAAGCAATATAGGCAGATTTACTATCATCTACTTTTGCAGGATCAACAATGATCCGCAATTCGCGTCCCGCTTGAATAGCGAAAGATTTATTCACTCCTTCAATTGAATTAGCAATTTCTTCCAATTTTTCCAAACGTTTCATATAAGTTTCCAGCATTTCTCTTCTAGCACCTGGTCTAGCACCTGAAACAGCGTCGGCAACTTGAGTAAGCACTGCATAAACAGAGCCATATTCAACTTCCTCGTGGTGTGCTTCTATAGCATTTACCACAATTTTACTTTCACCATTCTTGCTTGCGATATTAGCACCGAGTTTTGCGTGAGAACCATCAAATTCATGATCAACCGCTTTACCAAGGTCATGTAAGAATCCACATCGTCTAGCTAATTCTTGGTCTAAACCAAGTTCAGCAGCTAACATACCACAAACCCAAGCAGCTTCCTTAGAATGTTGCAAGATATTTTGACCATAACTAGTACGGTATTTCAATCGTCCGATCAACTTAACAACATTAGGTGAAATATTATGAATATTAACTTCCATACAAGCTTCTTCACCAACACGAACCAATTCTTGGTCCATCTCTTTGGTGGTTTTGGCAATAATATGCTCAATTCTTCCGGGATGGATTCTACCGTCTGAAATCAATTTTTCTAAAGAAAGTCGAGCAATTTCTCTTCTAACGGGATCGAATCCTGAAAGAACAACAGCTTCAGGAGTATCATCTATAATCAAATCGATACCTGAAGCTTTTTCAAACGCTCTGATATTTCTACCTTCGCGTCCGATTATTCTACCTTTCATTTCATCATCCGGCAAAGATACCACAGAAACTGTAGTTTCTGAAACGTAATCCACAGCAATACGTTGAATAGCTGTAGCAACAATACCGGAAGCAATTTTAGTTGATTCTAATTTTGTTTGTTCAGCAATTTTGCGTAATTCTTTTGCAGCTTCTTGACGTGCTCTGTTTTTTAAATTGTTTTTAAGAATTTCAACAGCTTCATTTCTAGATAATCTGGCAATTTCAGAAAGTTTACGGTTTTGTTCTTCCAGAATCTCTTCGAGTTCAGCTTTTTTGTTAAGTGTTTCCTCTTGAAGATCATTTAATTTTCTTTCAAATTCGCTTATTTTTTTCTCACGATTATCAAGATTGTCTGTACGATTATCAAGTTTGTTAACGCGCTCATTGTAATCTTTTTCTAGGGAGTGTAATTCTTTTTTACGAGCTTTAATTTCATTTTCATAACGCTCCTGCATTTTAAACCAAGCTTCCTTAGCTTCTAATACAGCAGTTTTCTTTTCATTTTCAGCATCTATTTTCGCATCTTCAATAATTTTTTTAGCTATTTCTTCAGCTGCTAAAATGTTTTTGCGATTAAGATTTTTTTTTATCAACACCAAAGTAATTACTATTACAAAAGCGATGACAAATCCGACAATAATCGAAATTGGATCCATTTATTATCCTCTCTTATTTATTTAACCCGCGATACCGTGTACCGTTTGTTTCCGAACTTTGTAAAAGGTGGACGCCGTGCCATTGCTATATTGCATACCTGAATCATGTTCAGTTTGTGCGCCACAGCCAGCTTAGCTTCCTATTCGAAAATAGTTCTAGCACAAATATAATATCACGAATACCGCAGGCGTGAATTTTATTAATCTAATTCAATTTCATCTTCAATATCATCAAGAAGATGATCTATTTTTTTACTTTCTTCCAATAAGGAACTAGAGTTATTCTTTTCAGTAAAATACTTTTCAGTTAATTGCATACAGTATAATACTAATATTTTAGTGCGATCTATAGTATCAACTTCATTTTTAAGCTTTTCTAGCTCAGCTTTCAGATGAGAAGTTATTTGATCCAGGTAAGCAGGATCATCTGTACTAAAGCGATAAATACTTCCCAGTATTTCAACTTCAACATCTTGCATTGTAATCTTACTCCAAAAGTATTAGATATTAAATATCAGTTAACTGACCAAGAACTTCATCAAGTTGATCAAGGGCAGTTTTAGTTTTGTTTTCATAATTATTAAGCTGCTCAGTTAAGCGAGAATTTTCTTCCATCATCATTTCAATTTCGTCATCTTTTTCAGAAATATCGTGTTTAAGGTTATCAATTTGTTCCATCGCGTTAGCATGGGCTTGTTCCAATTGGCTGGCTTTTTCAGCCAAATTATTTTTTTCAATTGTTAGTACATTATGCTTTTGCTTAAGCACTTTGTAATTATTTATTAATTTTTGTATTTTTTCGTTTAAACTCATTCTGCTTTGTTCTTCCATTTTTTTCTACCTCATTTCAATATGATATTCATTTTCTAAGCGCTTAACCGCTTTTTGAACGATTTTATTTGTGTATTCATCCGTCAAGGTTTTTGTCTCAGAAACAAAAATTATATTAAACGTCAGACTTCTAAAGCCATCTTTAATATTATTACCTCTATATTCATCGAACAAAACTACATCATGAATCAGTTTTCTATTTGTAGCGAAAATAGTGTCAACAATTTGTTGAACTGAAAATTCTTTACTCACTATAATTGATAGATCTCTAAGCACAGGTGGGAATTTAGGGATTTTCTTAAAAATTGGTGTACCAATCATATCCAGTTCATAAATTTTATCAAATTTCAGATCATATATATATATATCCTGTTCGATTCCGAATTGTTCGGTAATTTTAGGATCGATTTTCCCAAAACTTCCTAAGAAATGCTTCTTATGGAACAGGTCTGCAGCTTGGCCTTTTTGGTAAAACGCTTCAGCGCTTTCTTTTAAATTTGTTTTCTCCACACCTAATAATTCTACAAGTTCAAGCACTATTCCTTTTAAATCAAAAAAATCAACCTGCTTTGGTTTTTCCTTCCAATATGTAGGATTCAATTGACCTGTCATTAATCCACAAAGTTGCAATTTTTCAGTCGCTAATTTTTCCTCTTTTCGATGGAAAATTTTTGCCATTTCAAAAGTTTTAAAACTCTTTGTTCCATGATTAATATTAAATTCTGCATTTTTAAGAAGATTTGGAATCAAGGTAGAACGCATAATTGAAAAACTTGTTCCCAAAGGATTTTTAAGTTTTGCTGTTTCACGTCTTTCATCGTTTTCAGGAATTTTCAGTTTATCCAAATCTTCAGGATCACCAAAACTCCAATTTATAATTTCGGAAAAACCATAAGAAACCAACAGATCTTGTACTTTTCTACGAGCATAGAAATATTTTCTATTCATAATATTCTGAGGGATTGTTAATGTAGGAACATTATTGTATCCATGAAGACGAATCACCTCTTCAATCAAATCTATTTCGCGTGTAAGATCTTTACGATTCGCCGGAATTTCAAAACTAATTAGATCTTCTTGCTCAGATATTTTTTTCAATCCTAAAGCTTCCATATAAGTAGTAATTTTTTCAGCATCAATATCAATTGTTAACAATTTTCTGGCTCTTGATGGACGAATGCTAACAATTTCCAAATTTTTAGGATTAGGATAAGAATCAAGTTTACCTTCAACTAATTCACCACCGGCTATTTCAAGAATTAACTCAATTGCTCTTTCGCTAATTAATTCTGCTGTTTGATCTGCCATATCACGTTCAAATCTATAGCTGGAATCTGTAAAAATTTTCAATCTTCCGGAAGTTTTCCTAATGCTTGAATAAAGGAAATTAGCAGCTTCTAAGACAATGGTTTGTGTTTCATTGGAAATTCCGCTATCTTGGCCACCTATAATCCCGGCTAAAGCAATTGGTTTTTCCGCATCAGCAATTACTAAATCCGAAGTTTTTAATTCATAAGTTTCCTCGTCAAGAGCAGTAAATTTTTCCTTTTCAGTAGCTCGACGAACAACAATTTTATGACCTTCCAATTTATCATAATCAAATGCGTGAAGTGGATGACCATATTCGTGCATCACAAAGTTTGTAATATCAACAACATTATTAATAGGGCGCATTCCAACAGCTAATAATCTTTGTTTTAACCATTCCGGAGATTCAGCAATTTTTACATTCTTCACAACGCGAGCAATATATCTAGTGCAAATATCTTCAGCAGTATTTTCCAATTTTAGATCTTTTTTTATATCAGAAATTCCTTTAGGAAGTTTAGGATTTGGCAAAGAAACCGGTATATTTAATAGTGCCGAGAGATCCTTTGCTACGCCTATCATCCCAAGTAAGTCAGGACGATTAGGAGTAATTTCCACTTCATAACAAATATCACCAATTTTAAGATAAGAGGCAAGATCGGTTCCTGTTTCGGCATCTTCAGATAAAACCATAATTCCATCATGATCATCCGACAATCCCAGTTCTTTTTCAGAACAAAGCATTCCAAAAGATACTTCACCACGCAATTTAGCTTTCTTGATCACAAAATCATCAAAATTTGTTCCCACTGGTGCAAAAGCAACTTTTTGCCCTACAGCACAATTGGGAGCTCCACATATAACCTGTACAGTTTCTTTTCCATCATTTACTTGGCAAATTGAAAGTTTTTCAGCATTTGGATGCGGAGTTTTCTCCACAATCTCAGCAACTTTTAGTTGAGCTAATTCAGCTCCGATTTTTTCAACTGCTTCAACTTCTATTCCGGCAAAGGTAAGACGATCTTCCAATTCCTTTTCCGATAGATTTATATCAATATATTCTTTTAACCATTTATAGCTAATCTTCATAATTATAACCTGCTAATATTATTTACTAAATTGTTTCAAAAATCTTAAATCGTTTTCAAATAATAATCTCATATCGGGAATTTTATATTTAAGCATAGCTACGCGATCAATACCTAATCCGAAAGCATAACCGCTATATTTTTCCGAATCAATTCCCAATGTTTCCAACACGTTTGGATCTACCATTCCGGCACCACCCATTTCGAGCCAGCCTTGATTTTTACAGACATTACACCCTTTCCCTCCGCAATTAACGCAAACAATATCTATTTCTGCGCTCGGTTCTGTGAATGGGAAAAAGTGTGGTCTAATTCTTGATTCTATTTCAGAACCAAACATCTTTTTTACAAAAATATTAAGAATATCTTTAAGGTCGGCAAAACTAACATCTTCATCTATAACCAAAGCCTCCATTTGATGGAAAGCCGGAGAATGCGAAGCGTCATTATCATTACGATAGCAACGACCGGGAGCAATAATTTTAATTGGTGGTTTATGATTTTCCATAGTTCTGATTTGAACAGTAGAAGTTTGAGTACGTAGAAGCACGTCATTTTCTATATAGAAAGTATCGGAAAGATCGCGTGCAGGATGATCTTGAGGTGTGTTTAACGCGTCAAAATTATGAAATTCATCTTCAATATCAAAACCTTCGGCAACTTCAAAACCCATACTAATAAAAGTATCTTCTATTTCTCGCCAAACTTTTGTAATTGGATGCAAAGAGCCTTGTTCTCTATGACGACCCGGCATTGTAATATCCAGTGCATTTGCCTGTAGGTTTTTCTTATAATCTCTCTCTTTAATTTCAATTTCTCGGTTGGAAATAATTTCAGCTAATTGATTTTTTGCTTGATTCACAATCTGACCAAAAGCGGGTCTCCCTTCTTTGGGCAGTGAACCAATTTTTTTCATAAAGTTATTTAGAACGCTTTTTTTTCCTACGAAACGTGATTTCAATTGCATCAAATCGTGTAATGTTTCTACTTCTAAGATCTCTTTCCTAGCTATTTCTAATGTTTTATCCAGTTCTTTTCTCACTTGGAAAATTCCTCTTATATAATTTTATTTTGTTAAAAAAACACCCGGAGCTAGCGCCCCGGGATATGAATAATATTTTTTATAGGTTTTGTTTAGCGATTTCGCAATATTTAGCAAATGCTGCATCATCGTGCATAGCAAGATGAGCTAAAACTTTTCTATCTACTACTATGTTAGCTTTTTTCAAACCACCGATCAATGAGCTATATTTTAAATCATGTATTCTTGCTGCTGCATTGATTCTGATAATCCATAATTTACGGATTTCTCTTTTCTTTGTTTTTCTATCTCTATATGCGTACTGCCAACCTTTTTCCACTGCCTGTCTAGCAGTTTTATAAAGTTTACTTTTTCCGCCGCGATAACCTTTAGCGGCTTTTAAATATTTCTTTTTTCTTGCTTTATGAGCTACATTATTTACTGAACGTGGCATTTATAATCTCCTTATTACAATTATTTTTCTTACATTCCAAGCATGCGCTTCATTCTTGGTGCGTCAGCTGCGCTAACCAAGCCGGATTGTCTCAAGTTTCTTTTACGCTTTGTTGTTTTCTTTGTAAGAATGTGACTTTTAAAAGCTTTTGATCTTTTTAATTTACCTTTTCCAGTAACTTTAAATCTTTTAGCTACAGCTCTTCTAGTTTTTAATTTTGGCATCTTTCCTCCTAGGGTACTATATATATATTATTCTTGCTCTTCTTTCTTTTTAGCAGGATCTACCCAAGTTTCCAAAATTTTATCAATTTCTTTCTTTGGAGAAATAATAGTGAAAATTGTTCTTCCTTCATTTCTAGGTTTCACATCCACTACTATCAAATCCTGTAATTCTTTTAGCAATCGTTCTAACAATTGGAATCCAATTTCCTTATGCGCTAGTTGTCTTCCTCTAAAACGTACAGTTAACTTAACCTTGTTGTGCTGTGACAAGAATTTAATAGTATGCTCTTTTTTAAAGCAATAATCATGCTCTTCTGTATTTGGACCAAACTTCACTTCTTTTGTCTGCACTACGTGTTGTTTTTTACGCGATTCTTTCACACTTTTTGTTTTCTTGTAATAATATTGTCCAAAATCCAATATCTTACACACCGGTGGATTAGCATTGGGAGATACTTCTACCAAATCTAATCCTACTCTTCCCGCATGGCTTAACGCTTCTGCCAACGAAACAACACCAACCTGAGTACCATTTTCATCAATTAAACGAACAGAATTAGCTCTGATCTCATTATTGATTCTTTCCTTTGGAACTTCAGGATTTTTTTTAGATTTTCCTCTTCCTCTCCAGCTCAAGTAGCCTCCTTATTTGTTTGAGCATAAAAAAACGGGTGCAAAGATTGCACCCGTATATTTATTTTCCGAATCTTAGACTGTAATAACTATTTACAGATTATTATTCTCTAAAATCCATATTAAAATTTTCAACCTTAGCAAGTATTGGACTCAACCAAACCGTAAGGTAGAAGCGGGATGCCTCTTTTCTTTTTTACTCAACACTGCAAAAAATTTATATCTTATCATAGAGTCAAGTTTTTTGTTTTTTAGCCAGCAAAAAGAAATAGAATTGATCTATTCATGTATTTAATCGCCTTGCAAATAGCTCAATTAGAAATGTAAAAATTTTTCACTTGACCTATTGTAGAAAATTTTCCCAATTTGATTTTATGAATAACATAACCCGATATTTTCACATAAATTACAGCTACAGCATGTTTCATCTCGAGCGTTCATCATAAAGTTCTTTTTATGCTATAAAATTTATTTAAAAGGGACAAAGTTTTACTCAGGGCAATTTTTTTCTTGACATACTATTCAGTATTTTAATCAATCTGCCCATAAATAAAAATAAAGAAAACAAAGGAGAATTAAAATGAAAAACTCAAAAAGATTTGTATTAGCTTTACTCGTAATCGCAATTGCTTTCACATCATTGAATATTATCTCAATTTCAAAAGCAAACGGGAATCCAATCAACCAAACTATCTGT
>JAMOPB010000046.1 GCA_027064945.1 Candidatus Cloacimonadota bacterium | reverse complement strand
TGTAGAATGTGAAGCGTGAAAATAAAAAGCGTAAATAAATTTGAATGATGAATTTTGAATTCTTAACTGGGAAACACTCAAACCATAAACCATAATGAATTATTCGTGTTTATTCGTGCAATCCGTGGACAAAGAAACTTTGCAAAATCGGGAATTTAGCTAGCTCATTATGTTAGCTTTATCATTTTTTTATAGCATTATTTGACCTAAATTATAAAAAATCATCGCGGAAATTAATGTTAAATTGACAATTTCAAATAAATCAGAAAAATTTGACTTAACAACATGTTCTTAATATGTAATAAAAAAACTTATTATTTTAAGCCAATTGAGCAAAAGGACGTGATTTAAGGTTGAGTATTTTAAGATGCTGTCATTATTTAATTCCAACCGCTTTAGTTAAGGGAAATTATTATGGGAAATATTATTAAACTAAAAAGATGTCCGTTAACCGGATTACCAATTATTACAAAACCTGAATGGGAATATAAAGCAAAAGATTTATCTTGCTCAATCGAAATTGCTATTATCGGAGATGATATTTTATATGAATTTCCCAAAGGAATTATTGATAGCGAAGCTAATAAATGGTATGTGAAAACTCTTGATCAAATAGTAAAAGAATATTTTGGGAATAAGAAAATTAATTTTATATATGACTACTCATTATTGAAAAATGCAACCTTAGGAGCAAAAAAAATATTTTTTAATTGGATGATTTACAATTCAAAGAAAGTTAATTTTATTATTGTTTTTGGAGTGAATCATAATCTAAGACGCACAATAAATATGGGGAAACAATTATTTGAAAAATATGATAAATTAGTTTTAACCAAATCTTATGAGGAATCAATAAATATAATTTTTCAAAATAAAAATATTAATTCAAAAGAAAATAAATCTTTAGAATATCTTTCAAAAAGTAAATTGGCTTTGTATAACATTTTGGAAGAAGTTCAAGCACAAGAAAACAAATCACGAGAAGCTAAAGAGCAATTAGAAACTATTATCAAAGGAGCAAATCTAGGCTGGTGGGATTGGGATATTCCTACGGGAAATGAAAAATATAATGAAATTCTTGCAGAGAATTTAGGATATAAACTTAGTGAGATAACTCCTCATATTGATTGGTGGGAAGATAGGGTTCATCCTGATGACGTAGATCAAGTAAATAAAAATTTGCAAAAACATCTTGATGGAGAAACTGAATATTACAAGAATAAACATCGTTTGAAAACAAAAAGTGGGGAATGGCGTTGGTTTTCTGATTTTGGTAAAGTTGTCGAAAAAGATGATTCTGGCAAACCAATAAGAATGATCGGAATCTTGCAAGATATCGATAAAGAAGAACGGGCGGGTCAGGTATTAAAACAGAGTGAAGAAAAATTCAGAGGATTATTTAATGGAATGAGTTTAGGCGTAATTTTCTGTGGAGTAATTTATGACGAAAATAATAACATAATCGATTTTGTATTTCATGATTTGAATAAAGCCTTTGAAAAATATATTAATTTAAAGAAAGAAAATGTTGTTGGTCGGAGATTTTTAGAAATTTTCCCCGAAATTAAATCTAACTGGTTGCCTACTATCGAGGAAGTAGTAAGAACAGGCAATCCTATTTCTTGTGAAATATATCAGGATTCAGACAAAAAATATTATTCAATTTACGCCTACAGTAACAATAAAGATAATTTTGTAGCAATATTAGATGATATTACCGAAAAAAAGGGAAATGTGCTAAGAATAAAACACCGAGAGGCTTACCTTGAAGCATTAAAAGAAATAAGTGAAATATCATTTGATAAGATTGCAAAAGAAGAATTACAGCGTTTTGTAACAATAATAGGTAAAGTTGCAAATGCTAGTCGTACGTATATTTTTAAAAATAGCAAAGATGAAAATAATGAATTGTTAATGAGTCAAGTTGCTGAATATTGTGCAGAAGGCATAGAACCTCAAATTGATAATCCTGAGTTACAAAATTTAAAATACATAGAATGGTTTCCCCGTTGGAAACAAATATTAGAACAAGGTGACATCATAAGCGGTAGAATTGCCGATTTTCCCCAAAAAGAACGTGATATACTTGAACCGCAACAAATAATTAGGATAATAATAATTCCAATTATTGTTGAATCCACGTTTTGGGGTTTTATTGGCTTTGATAATTGCGTTAATGATCGTGACTGGAGTGATATTGATGTTAAATACCTTAAAACAGCAACAGGAAGATTAGAAAACTCGATTCAATTAGTTGAAAAGAAAAAATTATTAGAATATGAGTATAAACGATTTAAAGCTTTGTCTGAAGCAACATACGAAGCTATTTTTATTACCGAAAATGAAATTTGTATTGAGGTAAACAAAGCCGCATGTAATATGTTCGGATATTCATACGAAGAACTAATTGGCATAAGCAAAATAGATTTGATTGCCGATGAGAGTAAAGAATTAGTAAAAAACAACATGAAAATTTGTTTTAAAGAACCTTATGAAGTAATTGCACAAAGAAAAGACGGTTCAAAATTCTATGCAGAATTTCAAGGTAGAATATATAATTATTATGGCAGGGAAGTAAGAATTACTGCTGTTAGAGATATTACTAAACGTAAACAAGATGAACAGCAAATACGTAAATTATCGCAAGTTGTGAAAACTACATCTCAATCAGTTGTTATTTCAGAACGTAATGGGAAAATTATCTTTATAAATGAAGCTCTTTTAAAAACCGCAGGATTTGATGATAAGAGTGAGATAATCGGAAAATCTATATACTCATTTACAGATGAGCAAGGAGCAACAAAGCTTAAACAAGAGATATTTCCTAATTTATTTGAGAAAGGATTTTATACTGCGGAGCTTAAACTTATGAAAAAAGATAGTAGCTTTTATCCTGCAGAAATAAACTGTTCAATAATTTCTGATGATGCAGGTAATCCTGATTTTTTTGTAGCAATGTTTACGGATATAACCAAACGTAAGCAGGCAGAAGAACAGATAAAGAAAGATTTGGAATTACAAACCGCCTTAATACAAGAAATATATCATCGGACAAAAAATAATATGGCTGTTATTTCCGCTATGCTGTCTTCACATGCTAGACGTTCCAATAATGAATATGTGAAAACTATTTTTAAAGAAATAAGAATAAAAATTCAAACAATGTCTATGGTTCATCAAAGATTATACAATTCTAAAGATCTTTCAAGTATCAATTTGAAAGGTTATCTTGAGGATTTAACAAAGCTTTTAGCAAAGAATTATTATTCTGTATATAAAAGGTTAAAAATTAATTATGACTTGCAAGATGTTAAAGTATTGATTGATACTGCTATTCCTATTGGCTTAGTGTTAGATGAATTACTTTCCAATATTTTTAAACATGCTTTTCCAAATAACCAAGTAGGTGAGGTTCATATTCGGTTGTTTAAAGAAGAAGATGGATCGATTAATATCTTTTTGGATGATAATGGTGTTGGTTTTCCTGAAAACTTTGATCCTCGAGGAGATAATTCAATGGGACTTGTTTTTGTATATTCAATTATTGAGAGGCAACTTAAAGGTGAAGTTTCTGTAACATCTGAAAATGGATTAACATGGCATATTAAATTCAAAGATGATCAGAAAAAAGAGAGAATTAGAATAATGTAAAATGCGTGAATATATTTTTTGACAAAATAACACAGGAAAAATTAAGTAAGAAACATTGAAAATTATAACATATTTTGTTAATAGCAAGTGGATCATTTTCAATTAATACCATTTTTTGTAATGATGAATGATCAAAAGTAAAAACCTGAAAAATGTTATATAACTGGATAAAATAATTTTGGAATTAGGAAATTCCTACAAATCTATTCGGAGCAGATAGATATAAGTATGAGATATGCTTCTAAAAAAAACACTTTCTAACAGACCGTAAGATGCAGTTAATTTTGATATATGTACAATTAATCTATATTTGTA
>JAMOPB010000045.1 GCA_027064945.1 Candidatus Cloacimonadota bacterium | reverse complement strand
TCTTTATGATTTCTAAATAATCCCATTTTAAAAAGTATGTTGCCGCTGATTTGTGCAGAGAGACGCTGATAATAGATTTCATTAAGCAAATCTAAAGCACTATTATTTTTTCGCTACTTAGCAAGTTGCGCTACAACTGAAAATATTGCATTTTAACAATGCTTATATCTATAAATATTCGTGTTCATTCGTGCAATTCGAGGGCAAATAAATATTGCTGTCTTTATTCTTCAATAAAATCTTTCTACGTCAGATCACTCAGGATGTCTGTTGCTGTGGAAAGTAAAAAAATGGGAAAAAATAAAAATATGTGATATCTCTACACGTACATGATGACAAAATCGAAATCTTACGAGTTCATTAGCACCAACTTTATTATTATTGGAAAAAACTTGTCATTTTTACTATCAAATTTTGTTTTACCGAAGAGAGTTAAATTACATGTAAAAAAAATGTGAGTATGTACTAAATGGAGGTTTTATGACAAAGGTTAAAGATAAAATTGCAATTTTAACTTCAGGTGGTATTGCACCTTGCCTTTCTTCCAGTATAGGAAGATTAATTTTTAAATATAATGAAATTATCCCGGAAGCAGAAATAATCGGATATTTACATGGATATAAGGGTTTATTAACAGGTAAAAGTATTGTAATTTCCGATGAAGTGAGAAGAAATGCAGAAAAATTATATGCGTTCGGTGGTAGTGTTTTAGGAAATAGTCGCGTAAAACTTTCCAATGTAGAAGATTGTGTAAAAAAAGGTTATATCAAAGAGGGTGAAAATCCACTTCAAGTTGCTGCTGAACAGTTGCAGAAAGATGGCATTACTATTTTGCATACAATTGGTGGAGATGATACAAATACAACGGCTGCAGATCTGGCAACGTATTTAAAAGAACATAATTATAAACTTACTGTAGTTGGCTTGCCCAAAACAGTTGATAATGATGTTTTCCCCATTAGTCAAACTTTAGGTGCTTGGACAGCTGCAGAACAAGGTGCTATATTTTTCAAAAATGTATCTAATGAAAATACCACAAGTTCACGCCAATTGATAATTCATGAAGTTATGGGAAGAAATTGCGGATGGCTGACTGCTGCTACTGCGTGGGAATATCGTAAATTATTAAAAGAGATGGAATTTGTTCCTGAAATTTTATTGGAAAAGAAGCGTTGGGATATCGATGCGATTTATCTTCCTGAAATGCCCATTGACATAGAAGCCGAAACAAAAAGATTGGTTCAAATAATGGATGAGAAAGATTCCGTAAATATTTTCCTTAGTGAAGGTGCAGGTGTGGAAGATATAATACGCGAAATGGAAGCAAATGGTGAAGAAGTAATTCGAGATGCTTTTGGCCATGTTCGCTTGGATGAGATCAATCCCGGTCAATGGTTTGCTAAACAATTTGCAGCAAAGCTTTCAGCCGAAAAAGTATTAGTTCAAAAATCAGGATATTTTGCCAGAAGCGCTGCACCAGGAGAACGTGATTTGGAATTAATTATCGAACATGCAGATTTTGGAGTATTGAATGCATTGGAAGGTAAAAGCGGAGTTATCGGATTAGATGAAGATGCAGATAATAAATTATCATGTATTGATTTTCCTCGCATAAAAGGTGGAAAACCATTTGATACTACTCAGTCATGGTTTCAAGAAATGTTGAAGGAAATCGGACAACAATAATATTAGATAGGAAGAGAAGGAAAAAATGAAAATTAGATTTAGAGATGTAAGTTCAGGAATTGTAGAAGCTCGAGCAGTAATAGATTTGGGCAATGGATTATTTTTAAACGAAGTAACAATCCTGAAAAAAGAAGGCGAAATTAAGGTAGAATTACCACAAAAAAGTTTCAAAGGCAAAGACGGTAGAATGCATTATTTAAACATTATCAGCTTTGAAAATGAAAATAAAGAAACTTTGTGGAAATTAGAGATCAAAGAAAAATATTTTGAATGGCGTAAAGCCAATAAAAAAGTGCTGGTTTACGAAGGATAAATATAAGATCAATTAATGATTGATATTACTAGGAGAAGAGAAAGAGTTTTCCTGATAGGTGTTTTGCCTTCCGATGAAAAAAAAGAGCATTATCAACTATCAATGGAAGAATTGCACAAATTGGCAGAAACTGCTGAAGTTGATGTGATTGATAGTTTTGTGCAAAGTTTACCTAGAAGCAAAACTAAAACTTATATCGGAAAAGGTAAATTGCAAGAAATCAAATCTTTTGCCAAAACTAAAAAAGTAAAAACTTTGATTTTTAACAATAATCTTTCTCCTGCTCAATCTAGAAATATCTCGAATATTACAGGTTGTAATGTAGTTGATCGTACTGAATTAATTCTTCATATATTTGCACAACATGCCAGAACAAAACAGGCAAAATTGCAAGTAGAAATTGCACAATTAGATTATAGCTTCAGTAAATTGAAGAATCTTTGGAAACATCTATCCCGCATTCGAGGCGGGATAGGTTTCCGAGGTCCCGGTGAAACTCAAATAGAAATTGATCGACGTGAGATTCGCTACCGTATTAACATTCTAAAAAAACAATTAAAAGAATTAGAAAAAACCACCAAAATAAAAAGAAAGAAGCGTTCAAAATATCTATCCATATCATTAGTCGGTTATACAAATGCCGGAAAATCAACTCTCTTTAATTTACTCACTAAAGAAGATCGCTTAGTCGAAGATAAACTTTTTGCTACACTTGATGCCAAATCAAGATTAATCAGCCATCGTTATGAAAAATCTGTTATGCTGACAGATACAATCGGTTTTATCAGAAAACTGCCACATAAATTGGTGGAATCTTTCAAAAGTACTTTATTGGAAGTGGTAGAAGCTGATTTGCTTTTGCATGTAATTGATGTAAACCAACCGAATGTAATTGAACTTATAGAATCCGTAAACAGTGTTTTAGATGAGATTAATGCTTCCAAACTTGATATAATAATGGTTTTTAATAAATGTGATTTAGATAATTCCACCTACTTTAAATTTCTAAGAAAAAAATTGCGTAATGAATATCCAAATTCCGTGTTTATAAGCGCTAAAAACGGAGAAGGAATAGAGCAACTTGATGATATGATAAACTCTTATATCCAATATAAACAAGATACAGAAATTTTGCGTATCCCAATGGAAATGAATAAATTGATAAAGTTTGTTCATGAGCAAGGAGATGTTATTTTTAGTGATTTGGATTTGGAAAGTAACGAGGTGATTCTGGAAGTGAAAATTGATAGGGATTTGCTGGAAAATATAATAAAACAGATCGAAAAATATCGTTTGGTTTGTTATATTAATGGCTAAAAATAGTTTTTTTATCTGATAATAAGTTTTTATCATTGACCAATAATTCTAAAAAAAAATTATTAAAAACAAATAATAATAAATTTGGAGGCAAAAATGATTAGTGATTTCAAAGACATTTTATCTGATAATCTAAAAGGGATGAAAAAGTCAGCTATTAGAGAATTATTAAAACTAACAAACGATCCGGAAATAATTTCATTTGCTGGAGGATTACCTGATCCTAAAACTTTCCCGGTTGCGGAATTGAAAGAAGTAGTAGCAGAAGTTCTTGAAGAAGATGCTGCAAAAGCTTTACAATACGGTTCTACTGAAGGTGACACAAGATTGCGCGAAATTATTGTAGAAAATTATCGCTCTCAAGGTTTTGATATTTCTCTTGAAAATGTAATGATAACAACTGCATCACAACAAGGTTTAGATCTACTTGCTAAGATTTTCATTAATCGAGGTGACAAAATTATTTGCGGTTTACCATCTTATCTTGGCGGTTTAGGTGCATTTAATGCTTACGGTGCTGTTCCTATCGGAATTGAATTTGACGAAGGCGGAATGATTGCTGAAAAATTGGAAGCAACTTTAGCTGAATTAAAAGCTAACGGAGAAAAACCAAAATTTATATATATTATCCCGGATTTCCAAAATCCTGCAGGAATA
>JAMOPB010000044.1 GCA_027064945.1 Candidatus Cloacimonadota bacterium | reverse complement strand
TAGATGTAAGAAAATATATTCGTGTTTTTTTTCGTCCCGTCCTATCTCGTCCCTATTGCAAAAAAGATTTTCCCTTTCCATATCTTGCATATAAGTATGCAGCAAATTATTCTGATAGCGAAAAGCAGAAACATATCCAGCTGCGGCAGCTCCCAAACCAAGATAATAAGCATCTTCCCAATAAGCAGAATTATGTTTTGCTTCACATCCTTCCAAGGCAAAATTTGAAAGCTCATAATGGTTGTAACCGGCTGATAATAATTGCTTACGAATTTCAAAATAAAATTCACTCACTTTCTCATCAGGCGGGATTAAGTTTTTTTTCTGATAAAGTGGCACATCTTCTTCCAAGCTAAGGCAATAGGTAGAAATATGCTCGGGCTTTAAATCAATCATTTTTTGAATCGAATATTTTAGATCTGTTAATTTTTGTTGAGGTAAGCCATAAATCAAATCTAAAGATATATTTTCAAATCCAACTTGCCGTAAAATATTGTATGCTTTCTCGGCAATTTCAGTCGAATGAATTCTACCTAATAACCGTAATTCCTCATCTATCCAAGATTGCACGCCCATGCTTATGCGATTTATCTTAGTTTGAGATAGCTCTTTTGCATATTTTTTTGTAATTGTAATCGGATTTGCTTCCAGAGTAATTTCTTCTATCTGGGATAAATCAAAATTATCCAAAATCCTATTTATCTCATTTGCAGACAATAATGAAGGAGTTCCACCACCGAAGTAAATTGTTTTAGGTTGGAATTCAAACCGCTTTTTCATAAAATCAATTTCTTTCTGTAAAGCTGATAAGTATTTCCCTAAAATGTCGGAATTAAAATTTACAGAATGAAAAGAACAATAAGCACATTTTTTTTGGCAAAACGGTATATGAAGATAAAAATGCCGAATAGGGATTTTCTCTCCTAATCGGCTTTTTATAGATTTTTTCATAAAATTATTTTGGAATTCGGAAAGATCTTTCCCATCTAATACTACTCTTTTCGTGAAGTAATCCTTGCTGTTTTAGATAATAATAACGCATATTTTCAATTGGTGGTTCTCCCTTTGAAAAAGTGATAATAGCCGGAGTTCCTGTAATATCTTTACGGGGTAAAAATCCCCAATACCTACTGTCTCCACTCACATCACGATTATCTCCCATTACAAAATATTCTCCTTCCGGAACTGTAACTGGACCAAAATTATCTCGAGAACCATAACAAATTCCATCGCTCCAAGTACATCCGCCGGCTTCGCGAGGAATAATTCTATTATCTATGTATTGTTCGTTGGGATGAGTGTATTTTTTGCCATCGATATAAACTTGCTTGTTTTTAATTTCAATTGTTTCTCCGGGCATTCCGATAACTCTTTTCACAATATTCTTTTTTGAATACCATTTTGGTAACCATTTTTCTTTATCCCAATAAATAGGACCTGTTATACGCCAATATCTTTCTTTTGGTTCAGGAAATTCAGGATCAGCCGGATAATAGAAAATCACAATATCTTCTCGCTCCGGTTCTGTGAAAAAATATTTTAATTTGTTTCCAATTAGATAATCCCCAATTAATAAAGTTTGTTCCATTGATGAAGATGGTATTTTAAAATTTTGAAATGTATAATTTCTAATCAACATCGCAACCACAAAGGCAAAAAGTATAGCTTCCAAATAGTCTTGGAAAGTTCCTTTTTTGCGTTTGATCGGTTTGACTTTCTTTTTTCCAAACATATATTTTCCTTAAAAATTTTTATCTTTTGTCAATTTGCTGCTTTTGGTGTCAAGATTTTCTTAAGCTTCCACGCTGCTTTTCTGCAATTCAATCAATTTGCTAATGCCACTTTTTGCCAAAGATATAAGTTCTTGTAAATCTTCTTCAGTAAATGGTTCAGCTTCTGCTGTTCCTTGGATTTCTACAAATTTACCGCTTTCAGTCATCACAAAATTCATATCCACATCTGCATTTGAATCCAATTCATAATCAAGATCTAAAACCGGTTTTCCATCGATAATCCCCACACTGATAGCTGCTACCCACTCTTTCAGTGGCATCTCTTCGATCATTCCCTCTTCCAGCATATGATTAAAAGCATCATAAGCAGCAATGCAAGCTCCGGTAATAGATGCTGTACGAGTTCCACCGTCAGCTTGAATCACATCACAATCAAAAGTAATCTGATAACCCGGGAATTTGGTCATATCGATAACTGCACGCAATGATCTGCCGATAAGTCTTTGAATTTCTGCTGTACGTCCTTTTATTCCTCTACGTTCACGACGAAATCTTTGGTTCGGAGCAGAAGGGATCATACTATATTCTGCTGTTATCCAACCTTGAGCAGGCTCTGCATTTTTGATAAATGATGGAACACCTTTTTCTATTGTTGCAGCACATATTACTTTTGTATCACCTGTTTCGATCAAAACTGATCCGGCAGGATATTTTAAATAGTTCCTAGTAATTTTGGTTTCTCTTTTTGACATATTTTCTCCATATTTTTTTAACTTATTTCTTATTAATCTGTTACAATAATTATCCTATACAGATCTAAAATTAATGCTTAAGTTGGATGGGATTTCAATTAATATCACTCGTAATACAAGGTCAAGCCCTAACTAATCAAAATTTTATTTTTTTTAATAATTCATATCTTTCTTATATCAACTTAGAGCCATAATTTTGTTTCCCGGCAATCTTTTCACTACATCCTTCAGTTCCATCGATAGCAACAAGCTGGAAAGTTCTCCCACCGAAAAACCTGTTTTAATTAATAAAAGATCAAATTGCATATCAGGTCTATTGGCAACTAAGACATCATAAATTTTACGTTCCATCTCATTCAGATGCGGAAATTTTATATGAGTTTCCGGCATTACAAGATTAAACTCATCTAATACGTCTTGAACATTAGTAATTATTTTTGCACCTAAACTAATAAGATAATTAGGACCTTCTGCCTGCTGCCGATTAATATCTCCCGGCAATGCAAAAACTTCTCTATTTTGTTGCATCGCAAATTTTGCCGTTAGCATTGCACCACTTTTCTTAGAGCCTTCAATAACCAAAGAGCCCAAACTAAGACCGCTAATAATTCTATTTCTATTGGGAAAATTCCAAGGATCTGCTTTGGTTCCCGGTAAATATTCCGAAATCAATGCACCATTAGAGCAAATTTCCTCAGCTAAAGATCTGTTCTGAGCAGGATAAATTTGATCAACGCCTGTACCCATTACAGCATAAGTTTTCTTTCCGGTAATTAGAGCAGCTTGATGGGCTTTTGTATCTACTCCAAAAGCTAAACCGCTAATAATTGTAAATCCGGCTTCCGCAAGTTGCTTTCCAAACCGAGCTGTCATCTGCAAACCATAATTACTGGCTTTGCGTGTTCCAACAATAGCAATCGTTCTTCGCAAATGTTCAGATTCTAATTTACCCCGATAAAACAAAAATGCAGGAGGGTCATAAATATTACGTAACAATTGAGGATAATCATCATCCAAATAGGTAATAAATTTGATTTTATATTGTTCGATCAATTCAAAACTTCGTTCCCATTTTTCTTGGATATCAGGATAACTAAGATATTCCTGAGCTTTTAGAGAAAGCTCTGATTCCGATATGTTCTGTGGTAATGATCCAATAAATTTATGAGGTTCTCCATATTTTTTAGCCAATTTAACAGCTGTAGCATTTCCTACTCCGGGAGCATTTAATAATTGTAACCACCCTCTAATCCGATCCATGCGAATTCCTTAATCTGCTTTTAAATCTTTATTTACAAGATCCGGAGGTAATTCTCCATCTAAAATTGCTTGAATATTTCTTACACAAATAAAACCCATTGCGGATCTTGTTTCTAAAGTTCCGCTTCCCACATGAGGTAATAAAACCACATTGGATAATTCCGTAAGACCTTCTATCAATCTCGGTTCTTTTTCATAAACATCTAATCCTGCACCGGCAATCTGGTTT
>JAMOPB010000043.1 GCA_027064945.1 Candidatus Cloacimonadota bacterium | reverse complement strand
TAAATTCCGATTCCCTACGCCGGCATTATCCGGATCAGGTTAAGGGTGTTTTCTCAGCCACTATTTTGTAGCACCCCTATCAGGTTTAGCTAATTCATACAATAGAATCAGTTCAAGAATTTATTGTTTGAAAACTATGTCAAATTTTTTGTTTATTTTATTAAATAAAAACTGTTCAGGAAAATTTATTTTTATATTGAATAAACTATGTATAAGATATAATTGTAATTCATATTTTATGAAGAAGAGAAGGCAAACCGATTGGAACAATTTCACAGATAGCAGTTTTCATTTTCTTATGAATTTCTCCATAATAAATTTGGGTCATCTATTACATCAAGATTATAAGTCTCAGCAAGTTTCAAAGCATCGTCAATGCAGCCATAAACATCTGTTGGTTTATGTGCATCAGAATTAACAATCGCTTTGATTTTATATTCGCTTGCTAATTGCCAAAATGGATGCCAAGGATACATTTTCCTAAAGCCGTTACCGGTTTTAACTTCTTTTTTCATAAAACCGTATCCATTAATCTCAAGAGGTATTTGTAATGCTTCTGCGGCCGAAAGGATATCTTTAGCGCATGCAAGGGAGTTTTTATCTTCTTCTAAATAGAAAGCGGCGAAAACATCCGGATGTGCAATGAATTTGAAAATTTCAGCTTCCATTATTTTTATGATGTATTGGCTATATGCTAAAAGATATTTAGGCTTTGCTTCGGAACGCCAAGCATTTACCCACTTAGAATTATAAGGAAACCAATGAACTGAACCAATCAAATAATCCAATTCATATTTTCCCAATAATTCCTCTTTGTAGAATGAGCAATAGCTTTGATCGTATTCACATTCCATGCCTTTATAAATTCTCATATTTGGATATTTTTCTTTAGCTTCATCTATTTTTTTGCAATAATCTTCAAGTTCGGAAAGTTTCATTCTTACATTTGGCCAACGATTATCAGGTAGGGGAGTGTGATCTGAAAAGCCTAAAGATTGCAAACCTAGTTTGTTAGCAAATTTGCAATAATCATCTATATCGCCTTCAGCGTGTTGGCAACGGTAGGTGTGAGTATGTAAGTTGAAATTTTGATCCATCTAATACATCACCTTCAGAGTTTTAAATAAAAAAGCATATTTTAATGCTACTTCTTGGTAATAATCATATCTACCGCTAGCTCCGCTATGTCCGGCATTCATATTTGTATAAAGTAAAATCAAATTATCATCTGTTTTATTTGCGCGCAATTTTGCTACCCATTTGGCAGGTTCCCAATAATTTACGCGAGTATCATAAAATCCTGCAATCACCAAAATATTTGGATAATCTTTGGCAGTAACATTTTGGTAAGGATCATAAGATAAAATGTAATCAAATTGCTCTTTTATATGCGGATTTCCCCATTCTTCATATTCACTTACTACTGCAGATAGATTTGGGTCTAACATTGTATTTGTAATATCCACAAATGGAACATCCGCAATTATGCTTTGGAAGAGATCAGGTCGTAAATTTGTGATAGCTCCCATTAAAAGGCCACCGGCGCTACCGCCTTCCGCAGCTAATTTTTCGCTATTTGTATAATCATTGATAATCAAATATTCAGCACAAGTGATAAAATCGGTAAAAGTGTTTTTCTTATTCATCATCTTACCTTGCTCATACCAATAATTTCCCATCTCATCTCCACCACGAACATGTGCAATCGCATAAACAAATCCTCTACTTAAAAGTGTGATGCGATTGGTTGAAAAATATGGATCAAAACTATCTCCATAAGATCCGTATGCTTCCAAAAGAAGAGGATCTTTTCCATTCTTGGAAAATGTGTTTTTATTGTAAACTATCGAAATAGGGATTTTGGTTCCATCATCTGCAGTTGCGTAAATGCGTTCTGATTGATAATTATTTGGGTTGTATCCGCCAATAACTTTTTTCTGCTTAAGGACTTTTATCTCTTTGGAATAAACATTGTAAGTTTTTATTGCATAAGGTTTAATCAAACTCTCTGTTGCAAAACGGAAAATTTCCGTATCAAAATTTTTATTAGAGCCTGACCAAATTGAATAAACTTCTTCATCTTGAGGAAGATAATTTTCTTCTCCATTTTCTAAATTAATGATTTTATAATTTTTTATGCCTTTGCTTTCTTCACTTAGAACTAAGAAATTTTTAAAAACTTGTAATGAAATTTGTACATCTTCTCGATGAGGAATGTATTCTTGCCAATATTTTCTATCTGTTTTATCAATCTCAGTTTTCATAACTTTGAAATTAGGCGAGTTGTCTTTATTTGTTTCAATATAAAAACCATCAGGATGATGAGACACATAATACTCTTCGTTTTGGATTCGAGGAGCAAAAAGCTTTGGATCTTTCTCAGGTTCATCCGCCGATAAATACCATGTTTCGCTGGTTGTTTTGCTACCTGTTGTGATGAAGATATATTTACCACTTTTGCTACGATTAGTCCAAGCGTAGAATGCCCCATCTTTTTCAGTGAAAAGCAGTTTGTCTTCTTGGGGATCATTTCCTATTTTATGACGAAAAACTCTATCTGTTCTTCCACTAACATCTTCTCTACAATAGAAAATTGTTGCATTATCATTAGCCCATGAAATACCGCTTACACCTTCTAAGACGCTTTCAATAATTTCATTTGTGAATAAATCTTTGATATATAATTTATAAGATTCCATCCCTGATTCATCTATTGAATAAGCTAAGAATCTATGGTTAGGACTAATTTCAAAAGTTCCCAGACTGAAGAATTTCTTACCTTCAGAAAGTTTGTTCATGTCTAAGATTATTTCTTCTTCAGCATCTAATGATCCTTTTTTTCGACAGTAAATGTTATATTGTTTACCTTTTTCTTGGCGAGAATAGTAATAATAATAGTCATGTCTGTAAGGTACGGAAGTATCTTCTTCATCAATTCTTGATATTAACTCATCATATATTCGATTTACTAATGATTTTTTTTTGAATGATTCCGTAAACTGGTTTTCTGCTTCAATATATTTCAAAACTTCTTCGTTATTGCGAGAATCATCTCTTAACCAACTGTAGTTATCTATTAATTCAACCCCATGAATGCGCAGTGTGTCCGGCTTAATGGCTGCAACAGGCGCTTCTTTCTCGCTATTCTTACATCCCAATACAGTAATAATAAATATTACCACCCAAATATTTTTTTTCAATTTTTTCACCTCTTTTATTTGAATTATGTTCAAAAAATATAAAATAATAAAAGCGTCAAATAATTTTTGAATTTTTAACATAAAAAAAATATCCCCAATTCAAAATAAAGAAATGGGGATATTGATTATATCTGGTTTTGCTTACTATTCAATTAATCATCGAAAATCTCATCATTTGTAATTTCATCGCCACTTTCTACAAGATCCTTCAAAAGTTCAGCTGCTGTTACTTTTTTTTCAGGAGGTACTTGGAATTGAACAAATCCGATTCCGTAAACTGGTTGCAAACCTTCACTTTTTTTCGCGTATGGGATATTTTCGCTTTTTAGTAAGGATTCCGCAACAGCAATTAAGCCGGTATCAGATGTTGTATAGACAGTTACATAATCTTCATATAAAATTTCATCTTCCGGTGGTAAGATTTCTACTAAATCAACTCCACAATCAGGACATTTGGTAATTTCTTCAACGAATTCAGCTCTACATTTTGGACAAAACATAAAATACCTCCTTGATAATTTAAATTCGAGACAATCAAAGTTTCATAAATTCTAATACATTAGTCAACCGAAACTTTATTTCTACCTGCTTTTTTAGATTTATATAAATTTTTATCTGCTTTCTTAAGAACTTTTAGGGCGGTTTTTGAATCTTTATCTTTTTCGGCTACACCAATGCTAACCGATAACCTAGCGGTCTTTACCTTATTAGGAGTATTTTTGTTTCTGTCTTTATCAGAATTATATTTTCGCTTCGGAGTTCTGATAATAAATTTACTTTCAAAAACATTTTTACGAAATTCCTCTAAGAAAACAGCAGCTTCTTCAACTTTTTTACCTGGGAAAATAGCAGCAAATTCATCTCCGGCAAACCTGAAAACTTTGGCGTTTCCTTTCATTGCGGCAAGATTTGACGCAATTAATTGCAAAGCTTGATCTCCGCTTTTATGACCATATTTGTCATTAATTGATTTGAATTTATCAACATCGATCATTGCTATAGAATAATTTGATCCTAAAGCTTGCATAGTTTCGTTCATTTTCCTACGTGTGGGAAGTTGAGTAAGCTCATCGATATAAGCTAATGATAGTTGAGCTTCGCTTAACAAAATGAAAATTGTTATTGCAAGAAAATTGAAATTTATTACGGAAGAGTAAGGAATATTTATAAATAATATTGATGAAATTAAATATAACATCAAAAAGAAATTTATTAAATAATAATGCTTCGGTTTATGGAAATATTTGATAAGTATTGTAAATTGCATAATAAGAAAAAAAACTATTGCAATCCAAGGGAATTGTGTTTGGAAATACAATTTATCACTGCGAAAGGGAACTAGAAAATGGTATGAAACGTTTTGAATCCAAGACGCAGATTTTGGAAATTCAATTAGAAAATCATGAAACATTTTAGAATGAAGATTTAACGGTAACCGAGATAAAAACAAGAAAATTATCATTGCAAAAAATAATATTGATAAGATTAATATGGATACAGGCGTATTGATCGGCCTTTTATTTTCCGAAAGAATAACTGCATTAATTCCTACAAACAAGAGAAGCATTTCAATGTAATATGTGTCTAATACAAGATTCACAAGATAAGGAAAATTTATTTGAGTAAGAATTAGATAAGAAAAAATCGAAAGCAAGATCGAGATAAGTAATTGTCGGTTATTTTCTCTAAAAGCGAGTAAAATTAATATTCCAAAAAGGAGATAGGGTAGTATTGGAAGAATATTTATCAATGAACGAATTTGTTGGGATTGAAAATTTTGAATATCATCATACCAACGGAATATAACTAAAAGTGAGATAATAAAAAGAATAATAGGAATAACTATCTGTTTGAAAAGCAATTTAAAATTTATTTTATTCATACAATAAAATTCTCCGGAAAATATTTTGATATTACGAAAAATAAGAATGAGGATATTTCACGCAACTTTTTTAATCTCTTTTGAAGTAAGTAAAAAAAATCTATGGGAAAAGATCGATTATTGGATAATATGAATTGCGAATTAATTAGGTAATATATTTGTTTAAAAAAGAAAACTTATGCTTGACTATAAAAGTTAATTATGAGGTTTTTAGGAATGTTCTTATTAATAAATACTTATCAAAGATGATAAAATAATGTGGAAATTTGTGAAAGATTACTATTCTTTAGGAGGAATTTATGGAAAAACAACTATCCTTTAGCCATTTGGAAAAAGAGTTAGTTAAAGAATTTCGGAACAATATTAACAATTCTGAAGGCCCAATTGATGTTGCGAATCATTTCTCGTTTGTAGTTTGTAAACTATTTAAAAAAGTTTTCTCTGAAACGGATTTGGAATTAGAAAATAATTGTGCGATTTTTGCTCCAAACGAAGAAAACTATTTTAAAATTAATGATAATCTTCTACAAGATGATAGGTTTCATAAGTTGTGGGATAACTCGGATCTACCTGATTTACTGAAGAAATTTGCAGAAACTTCCTATCATAAATATCTGCATCACAATAAGCATTTAGAAAAAACCAATAAGAAGATCAGAAAATAAATCTTTATAATTTATTTAACAAACTTTTAAAAAATACAGGAGCCCCAATATCGGGGCTCAATTTTTTAATCACAACAAATATTTTACCCAAGGATGAAGAAAGTGGCATCTCTTTGTCCACGAATTGCACAGATAAATACGGATATTGATGAAAAAGGTTACCAATTCAAAATTCAAAATTCAAAATTTAACATTCTTTAGCTTTCACGCTATTTTCATGAAGTTGGTTAAAAATCCGGTAAGTACTATATTTTTAATTGTAGCGCAACTTGCCAAGTTGCGGAAGAAACAAGCTGGCAGCTTGTCCTGCTTTTTAATTATCACTTTTTACTCGTTATGCTTCACTTTTCACATTATACATTATTCTTTATCCTTTTTACTTTAGTACCTCTTTCATTCTTTTGAACCGCCAAAAGAACGAAACAAGAAAAGCTCCCAACGCATAAAAACAGCTAAAATATCTACGCTTTCACTAAAATTTAATAAACTCACTTCGTTCAAACAGTATCAAATTTCTTAACGTTCAATCTTGATATTTCTTAACGCTGTTTTCATGAAGTTGGTTTAAAATGCGGATAATGTTATATTTCAATTGTAGCTCAACTTGCTAAGTTGCGGAAGAAACAAGCTGGCAGCTTGTTCTACTTTCTGCTTACTACTTTCTCCCTTCTTCCTTCTCCCATTTCACCTTTCACTTCTCACATTCTACATTATCCATTATTCATTATCCATAATCCATTTTAGCGTCTCTTTCATTCTTTTGAACCTCGTATAAAAAAAAAGTTGCCGAGAATAGATAATTAGAAAAATTAAAGCTATGAATATAAAGAACAATAAATTATTAATAATTCTGCTGTTGATAATTCCAATATCGATAATGGCACATCCGCATATGTTTGTAGAATATACTGCTGAATTAATTTTTGATGAAACAGGTTTGCAGGGTATTCAAACTGAGTGGACATTTGATGAGATGTTTAGTTGGCAGGTTATAGATGAAAACACAAATGGTGATGAAATAGTAGATGATGAAGAACAAAATAAAATCTATCAAAATGCTTTTTCATATTTAGCAAATACAGGATGTTTTGCCGAATTTTGGGAAGGATTTGAACGTTATCAAGTGAAAGAAGTAAAAGATTTCAAAGCTAGTATCAAAGACGGTATGTTAATTTATAGTTTTTATCTTCCTTGGAAAGTACAAGCGGAATCAGAAGTTAAGATGATAAAATTCCTATTTAATGATCCTAGTTATTATTGTGCTGTAACGCCCAAAAAAGATGGCGTTAAACTGATAGCTCCGGGAAATATCAAAACAGAAATGATTATGCAAGATCGTGTAACATATCAAATATCTTTTCAAAAGGTGAATAAATGAAAAAAATTATTAGCATTATTATTATTTTAAGCATCGTCGCTATTCTATTTGCTCAAAATCCATTTACGTCTAAAACCGATAAAACAAAAGTTACAGAAAGTAAACTTTCCAAAAACAGTTTATGGCTTAAAATTGTAGATATCCAGAAGAATCTAAATCGCTCTGTAAGCAGTTCATTACGCAAATTGAAGCAAGAATTTGATTATAAAATTTTCCTAATTTTGATAGGGGTTTCATTTTTATATGGAGTAGTTCACGCGATAGGTCCCGGTCATGGTAAAATGTTGGTAGGTGCATATTTTCTAAAAGAAAAAGCGTCTGTATTTTCCAGCCTGAAGATAGGTTCTATAATTTCAATAACTCACAGCGGATCGGCTGCTATTCTTGGATTATTGGTTGGGATATTTTTCAAATCGGCAAAAATGTATAAAGATGATTTCCAAATGTATATAACAATTTTCAGTGGAATTTTGATAGCTGTTTTAGGTGTTTTTTATCTTCTTAGATCAATATTTCCAAAGAAATTTGAACATAACCACAATTCAAAAGAGAAGAATGAGCTTTTATTGGGAGTATTTTCGGGAATGGTTCCATGTCCTGTTTCGCTCACAATTATTCTATTCAGCATCTATTTAGATCTGCTTTGGGTTGGAATTAGTTGCGTACTTGCACTATCTTTGGGAATGGCTGTAACAATTTCATTGATTGGAATTCTTGTAATAAAAACAAGAGCAGTTACAGAATTTATGACTCGTAAACGTAGCACATTAAGCTTGGTAATGGGGAAGATATTATCCATTTCCGGTTCTTTAATAATTATTTCAATTGGAGTATTTATGGCGTTATCCAAAATATAATCAGGTTCTATGAGCAAGTTAGATAATGAAATTAAATATTTAAAAGGTGTGGGAGATTTTCGAGCTAAATTACTGAATAAATTAGGAATTTATTGCATTGGTGATTTATTGGAATATTTCCCCAGAGGCTATATAAATAGAAAATCCAGTCACAAAATTTCCGAGCTTGAGGTAGGAAAGCATTGTGCTGTTGTAGGGAAAATAAGTGCAATTGATAAACGTGTGCTGAGTAGAGGTAAAAATCAATTAAATGTTTATATTTCAGATGGTGAAGATTATCTGCTTTGCACTTGGTTTAGGAATTTTAAATATTTGGAAAATATAATTTCGGAAGGGAAAAATCTTTGGGTAAGTGGGATTGTAAAAGAATTTTATGGAGAACTGCAACTGGTTCATCCTGAAATTGAAGTTTTAGATGAAACATCTGATACTGAAGATTTTTGGCATAATCGATCAGTTTTACCTATTTATCCTCTTACTGATAAAATTACTATGAAGCAGATGCGTACGATGATTTATAACGCTTTTGCAAAATATCATGATGCTATCGAAGAAACTCTGCCTGATTATATCTTGGAAAAATATAATTTTGCTCCACGTAAAATTGCTCTGCAAAAAATCCACTTTAGTATAAATCCCGATGATGTTCCAAAATATAAATTTCGCTTTGCTTTTGAAGAACTGTTCTATACTCAGTTGATGTTAGCTCGCGTGAAGAAGAAGCACCAGCAGACGAAATCAGGTTTTCAATTCCAATTAAAAAGAACATACACAACACGTTTAAAAGAATCTCTTCCTTTCCAAATGACAAAGGCTCAAAAGCGTGTTATCAAAGAGATTGTGCAAGATATGAATAGTACCGGCCAGATGAATAGACTTTTGCAAGGTGATGTTGGTTCAGGTAAAACAATTGTAACTTTATTTGCACTTTTATTAGCTGTAGAAAATGGCTTTCAAGCAGCTTTAATGGCTCCCACCGAACTTTTGGCAGAACAACATTTCTTAGGAATAAAGAGCTTCTTATCCAATCAACCGGAACTGAAAATAGCGCTATTGAAAGGTGGGGTTTACAAAGGTAAAAAAGCTGTGAAAGAGCAAATAAAAAGTGGTGAAATAGATATTGTAATCGGTACTCACGCATTAATTCAAAAAGATATTGAGTTTGCAAAATTGGGGATTGTAGCAATCGATGAACAACACAGATTCGGGGTGGAACAACGTGCACGCTTGGCAGGTAATTCTCATCCTGATCTTTTATATCTTTCTGCTACTCCTATTCCACGCTCGTTGGCAATGACAGTTTATGGAGATCTGGATGTAAGTGTGATAGATGAATTGCCTCCGGGCAGAAAACCTATTCAAACCATTTGGAAAAGTTCCAAAAAGAAACCGGAAATATATGCTGCCATTCAAAGGCAACTAGAGGCTGGAAGACAAGTTTACATTGTTTGTCCTTTGATAGAAGAATCAGAAAAAATTGATTTGTTAGATGCTGAGACTTTGTATAAAAAAATCTCGACAGAAATTTTCCCGCAATTTAAATCTGAATTGTTACATGGGAAGATGAAAACAGCAGAAAAAGATAAAATTATGCAACGTTTTAAAGATGGAGATACGAAAATATTAGTTTCAACAACTGTGATCGAAGTAGGAATAGATGTTCCCAATGCCACTGTGATGATGATCGAGCATGCGGAAAGATTTGGTTTGAGCCAATTACATCAATTGCGAGGTAGAGTAGGTCGAGGCAGTGAAAAATCTTATTGTTATCTTATTGGATATCAACCAATTAGTTCCGAAGGAAGAGAAAGGCTTTCCACAATGCAAGCTACTAATGACGGGTTTGCAATAGCAGAGAAAGATTTGGAAATTCGAGGACCTGGAGATTTTTTTGGAACAGCACAATCGGGAATGCCTAATTTTAAACATGCAAATATTGTTCGAGATCAAGGTTTATTGAAGCAAGCAAGGATTTTAGCTTTTGAGATTGTTCAAAAAGATAGAGATTTTTCTCTTCCCGAAAATAAGATTTTATATAAAAGATATGCACAACAATATAAATGGCGCGAAAAGTTATTTGAATATTAAGAAATAGAGCATTTTATAAGAAGCAAATTTATTTTTTTTTAAACACAAAAACAAAGGAGATGATCAATGGCTGTTGAAAAAAGGGTTCCTGTTTCCAAAATCTATGAATTGATGCAAAGAGTTTTTACTGAACTGGGTGTACCGGAATCAGAAGCAAAAATTTGTGCTGATGTACTGATAGAATCAGATTTAAGTGGGATAGAATCTCATGGTGTTGGACGATTAAAGATGTATTATGATCGCATTAAAGCCGGAGTGCAATTTGTTGAAACAAAAATTGATGTTATTCAGGATTTTAATGCAATAGCGGTTTGGGATGGAAACCATGGAATGGGTCATCTAATTTCACATCGAGCAATGCAAAGTGCTATTGATCGTGCCAAAAAATTCGGCATCGGATGTGTGGCTGTTAGAAATTCTACACATTTTGGGATTTGCGGTTATTATGCAAGGATGGCTTGTGATCAGGATATGGTGGGACTTTGTTTTACAAATGCCAGACCAAGCATAGCACCACTTTTTGGTGTGGCTCCTATGTTGGGAACAAATCCTATTTGTTTTGGTGCTCCCACAAATAAACCTTATCCATTTATTTATGATGCTGCTACATCAATTTCTCAACGTGGGAAAGTAGAAGTTTATGCTCGTGCGAACAAACCTACACCTGAAGGATGGGCAATCGATAAAGAGGGAAAACCTTATACGGATACTCAACAACTTCTAAAAGATTTAATTTCAGGTGATGCTTCAATGGTGGGTTTAGGTGGAATGGAAGAACTTACAGGTGGACATAAAGGTTATGGCTTGGCTGTAATGGTGGAAATTCTTTCTGCAGCTTTACAAAGCGGAAGCTTTATGGAGCAATTACATGGATGGGATTCAAACGGGAAACGAGTGCCTTATAAATTGGGTCATCTTTTTATTGCCATGGATATAAGTAAATTTACCGAAATAGAAGAATTCAAAAGAATCTCAGGAGATATTCTCACTCGACTTCAGCAATCTCCCAAACGCCCTGATAAAGATAGAATCTGGGTGGCTGGAGAAAAAGAATATTACAAAGAAAAAGAGATAAGAGAGAAAGGAATAAAAATTAACGAAAATTTACAAAAAAATATCGATATCATGCTAAAGGAATTGAATATTACGGATTTGGAGATTTAGAAGATTCCTATTGAAAAAATTGATAGTTCTAATTCGATAGTTAGCAAGAAGTTATAAGGTAGAGGATTTTAAATGGATTCTCTACTTTTTTTATCTGAAATCTATACTTGACAGTTTATAGCGATGTCTGAATTAGTTTTTCACTTGTAGAAAAGCTGGAGGAACAATGATAAAAGAATATTTTAGTAGTCTATTTGCAAATGAAATAGCTATAGATTTAGGTACTGCAAACACTTTAGTATATCGTAAAGGTTTTGGTATTGTTATAGATGAGCCATCGGTTGTAGCTTTGGCTACTCATGGTAAGAAGAAGATTATTGCTATCGGGTCGGATGCTAAAAAGATGTTAGGAAAAAACCCGGAAGAAGTTACTGTGATAAAACCTATGAAAGATGGAGTGATTGCTGATTTCCAAGTAACGGAATTGATGCTTAGGAACTTAATATTGCGGGCTCAAAAGAAGCGTTTTTTAATTAAACCGCGTGTGTTGGTTTGTGTTCCTTCCGGTATTACAGAAGTGGAAAAACGTGCTGTTAGAGATAGCGCTTTGCATGCGGGAGCCAGAGAAGTTCATCTTATTTCAGAACCGGTTGCAGCAGCTATTGGTGCAGAATTACCTATCGATAAACCTCAGGGTAACTTGGTAATGGATATTGGTGGTGGCACTACTGAAATCGCTATTATTTCACTTTCTCATATTGTGGTGCATACATCTATTCGTATTGGTGGTGATAAAATGGATACTGCAATTGTGAATTACTTGCGTAAGAGAAGCAACTTGTACATTGGTATTCAAACTGCTGAAAAAATAAAAACAACTATCGGCTCTGCCTATCCATTGGAAAAAGAGATGAAAATGGAAGTTCGAGGGCGAGATATTATTTCAGGATATCCGATCACTATAGAAATCAGCTCGGAAGAAATTCGAGAAGCACTTAGTGAAACAATAAGTTTAATGGTTGATGCTGTAAAAAGATTATTTGAAAAAACAGCACCTGAATTAGCTGCAGATATTGCCGAACGCGGTATTATTCTTACAGGTGGTGGAGCACGCTTAAAAGGATTGGATAAGCGTATTCAAGAAGCAGTGGATCTTCCCGTGCATATCAATAGCAACGCTTTGCGCTGTGTATTAAACGGCTGTGGTCAAGTTTTAGACGATTTGGAAAATTATCGGGAAGTTCTTATACGTAAGATTGAAGATTAATGCTTAAAAGAAATGGACTTTTTATATTTTTTGTTATTTGTTCTATCTTCTTCCAAGTAGGAGGAGCCTCTTCCAGAGCAAATAAGGCTAATTTTATTAGTAAAATTCTTTTATATCCTTTTGTAGAATCTCTAAATAATTTTTATGAATTTCTTGAGTTAAAAGAAGAAAATCAAGAATTGGCAAAGGAATTGGCTGTTAAGCAGATAGAAAATGTGAAATTACAAAACAAATTGGATGCTCAAGCTAATTTGGAAATTGAATATGAAGTATTAAACAGTAATTTTATTCTTGCAAATGTAATATCTTACACAGGAAATTTCCAAGAAAAAAATCTGGTTCTTGATAAAGGGAAAAAACAAGGCGTCGAGTTGGATTATCCTGTGATTTCGCCAAATGGTATTGTAGGTAAAATAAATCTTGTAGCAGAAAATTATTCTATATGTTTACCTTTAAATCATTCAAGCTTCAAATTAAGTGTAATGCTAAAACGCAACTCATTACAAGGTCTTTTAACTTCGGATATTTATGGGAATACTGCCATGACAATGATTAGGCAAGGTTCTGATATTGTAGTCGGAGACACTTTGGTTACTTCTGATCTTTCTACAATTTTCCCCAGAGGATACAATGTGGGAGTGGTAAAAAGTATTCAAATAGATACTAATGGAATAAATATGAAAGCAAATATAAAACCATTTTCCGTAATCGATCAATTGGATCAAATTGTTATTATGGAATATAAAAAGGATATGAGTTATGAAACAGAAATTAATAAAAGTAGATAATCAAAATTATCTTAGAATTCCAATAAAAACCAATATTCTTTCAGCTGATGATAATATGGTTGATGTTGTGAAAAAATATACTAAGAATTTATTACAAAAAAATGATATTATTACAATTAGTGAAAGTCCACTTGCTATTACTCAAGGTAGAGCGATTCCTGTGGAAGATATAAAAATAGGTTTCTTAGCTCGTATTTTATGGCGTTTTGTTTCTAATGTGGAATATGGAATCGGCTTACGTGCTCCGGAAAGTATGCAATGCGCAATAGATGAATGTGGGCGAACAAGAATTTTATTTGCAGCTATTGCCGGTGGCTTGGCAAGATTCATTGGCAGACGCGGAAAAGGAGATTTTTATCGAATTGCCGGTATGCAGGCAGCTTTAATTGATGCAGCTACCACTTCTCCTGTTCCGCCTTATGAAAAATGTGTGATTAAAGGTCCTAAAGATCCTGAGAAAGCTGCTGAAAAAATATCGGAAGCGATCGGAGCGGAAGTTGCCATTATGGATATAAATGATATTGGCGGATGTTGGATGATTGGCGGTAGTAAAAATATCGATAAGAAATTTATGGAAAAGGTGATGAAAGATAATCCGCAAGGACAAGGTGATGAACTTACACCTATTTGTATTGTGCGAAAAGTAGATTAGGATGAAATTAGTAAAGTTTATTTCTTGGGCGATAATTATTCTTTATCTACAAGTTTTGGTTGTGCCCAGATTGGCTATTGCCGGAGCAGAACCAAACTTAATTGTTCCGTTTATTATTTTTATCAGTTCTATGCTTGGTGCTACTTCATCATTGACTATCTCTTTCTTTTTGGGAATGAGTATTGATATCTTAAATCCGGAACTGTTTGGATTAAATACACTTATCTATATAATTATTTCCTATATAGTAATTCGTATTCATCCAAATGTAAATAAAATACAGTTAACTTTGGTGGCTCTTAGTATATTGATGTTGAATGCGATCTATTTGATATTGTTTTTAATTTCATATTTTATTCTGTCTTATATTACATTCCAATTTTTCTTAAATATGCTAATTTCGTTTATTTACAATTCTATTTTTTCGTTTGCCATTATTCTATTATTGGCTTTTTTAGATAGATTGCATTTTAAATTATATGACTAAAGCTCAGTTTGATTCAAAAATTCTTATTGTAGTATTATTGTTTGTACTGCTGGTAATTCTTTTAGCTCTTGGAAATTTACAAATTATCCAAGGTGAAAAATATGGTTTAATTGCAGAGAAAAATTTTGTTCGAATTAAAAGTAATTCACCGGTGCGTGGTGAAATATATGATAGAAATTACAAGCCGATAGTATTGAATAAACCAAGTATTAATTTATATATCCTACCCGGGAAAATAAAAGATAGAAATAAAGTCGCTAAGTTTGTGAGTGAATTTTTCTCAGTAGATTTTGAAACGATAAAAAAAGTTATTCATCAAAATAGATTTCGCTTATATAACGAAGTTCTTTTGGTGCAGGATATCGATTATGAAACAGTTGTGAAAGCGGCAGAAAAGTTTGATCGATTTCCATCTTTGGAATTCAAAACGGAGCAAAAACGAGAGTATTCCTATCCAAATCACTTTACCGGTTACATGGGGAAAATATCGGATAAAGAGTATCGGAATCTTAAAGATAAAGGCTATACAATTAATAGCTCTATTGGGAAATCAGGGTTGGAATTGTATTATGAAGATTTGCTGCGTGGAGAATATGGTTATGAAATTTTGCAAGTAGATGCAAGTGGTAAAAGTTTTGAGTTTTTTAAACATAATCTTCATCAAGATGCGGTAGATGGTGCTGATATCATTTTAACAATTGATAATGATTTGCAAAATTATATTACTTCAATTATGCCGAGTTCTATTCCGGGTGCTGTAGTGGTAATGGATGTTACAACAGGCGAAATTATAGCTTATGTTAGTACTCCGAATTACGACCAAAATATTTTTAGTAAAACCATTCCTGAAACTGTTTGGAATAATTTGATGAACGATCCTCATAATCCAATGCTAGATCGTGTAATTCATGGTTCATATCCGCCCGGCTCTGTGTTTAAAACTATTCCTGCTTTATTAGGCTTGGAAAAAGGGATTATTGAGCGCGATACGAAACTTATTAGCTGTGACGGAGGTATGCAGGTTGGAAACAGATTTTTTAAATGTTGGTTACATTCCGGACATGGTAGGCTAGATGTAATTGACGCGATTAAATATTCATGCGATGTGTTCTTTTATGATCTAAGCATGAAATTTGATCTTACAGATATGGAAGAATTTACTAAAATGAATTTCCTGACTAAGAAAACAGGAATAGATTTATATGGCGAACGCGAGGGCTTTTTTCCTACAACACAATGGTATGTAGATAATTATGGAAAGTATGTGAATATTCTGGGACAAAAAGTAAATCTCGCTATTGGTCAGGGTGAAATTTTGGTAACACCTTTGCAAGTCTGTTCTCATTATGCTACAATTGCAGCAAATGGGGTTTGGCGACAACCTCATTTAATGAAGAAAATAATTAAAGATAATTATGAAGAGAAAAAATATTATCAAGAGCAGCGATTGCCTTCCAAGTCTGAAAATATTCAAATTATTCAAGAAGCATTATATGAAACTGTAAATGGAAGCTATGGAACTGGTGGAGCTGCCAGAGTTAATGGAGTAAAAGTGTATGGGAAAACAGGCTCGGCTGAAAACCATATGGGATCAACTACTCATGCGTGGTTTGCCGGTTATGCCGCTTGGGAAAAGCCTGAAATTGCCTTTTGTGTGTTTTTGGAAAACGGAGGACATGGCGGTAGTGCAGCTGCTCCTATTGCGAAGAAATTTATTCAATATTATAATTCTAAGAGACATAGCGAAGAGGGAAAATAATGATTAGATTGAAACAGTTTGATTGGGTAATATTCTCATTTTTGTTATTAATAATGCTTATAGGCGTTGTTGCAATCTACACAGCTTCTACAACGAAAACAGAACAAGGTTTTGATGTAAAAAATTATTATATAAAACAAATTGTATGGATATTTTTATCATTGATAGTTCTTGCAGTAATTCAAATTATTCCGAAGCCAATCTTTGAAGTTTTGATTATTCCCAGTTATCTGTTTTCTCTTATTTTGCTGGGACTGGTTTTACTTGCACCAGAGATAAATGGATCTCATAGATGGATTGCGTTAAAAGGTTTCAATTTGCAACCATCCGAATTAGCTAAAATCACAACGATAATGATGTTAGCAAAATTCATCGGGAAAAATAATCTTCAGGAATATAATATTTTATTAAGAGCAATTTTGATAATTTCACCACCGGTTTTTATGATTTTATTGGAACCTGATTTGGGAACAAGTGTGATTTTCTTTGTTATTATGCTATCAATGTTAGCTTTCTCGGATCTTCCTTTTTTTTATATAATCTTAATAGCTAGCCCGGTTTTTAGCATTATCACATCTTTTTCTATTATTATCTTTATTGTTTATATTCTAATTTTAATATTTGTGTTGTATAAGAGCAAATTATCAAATATTGCCATAGGTTTTGTTGTTGCAATAAATGCCTTTATAGCTGTGTTAACTCCGCTAATTTGGAATGGATTAAAAACATATCAGCAAAATAGAATTCTTACTTTTCTCGACCCGATGCGAGATCCCTTTGGCGCAGGTTATCATATAATTCAATCCAAAATAGCTATAGGTTCGGGAGGAATTACTGGAAAAGGCTGGCTGCTTGGCACACAGAAAAATCTTAATTTTCTTCCGGAACACCATACAGATTTTATTTTTTCAGTGATTGGTGAAGAATTTGGATTTTTAGGTTGCACATTTATTCTAACACTTTATTTTTTGTTTCTAATACAAATAGCTAAAAGTGTGAGTTTATTAAATCATCTGGAAGAAAGATATACAGTAATAGGTTTTTTAGCTTATCTCACTTTTCAGCTTTATGTAAATATTGGAATGAATATTGGAATAGTTCCGGCAACAGGGATACCACTGCCTTTTATCAGCTATGGTGGGTCCAGTTTACTGGTGAATGTAATTTCAATAGCAATAATTTTAAAATATCTAAATGAACGCAGTGTATTCAAATGAGGAAAAAATGAAGTTATTCTCAAGAAGAATTAGGTTGTATCTATTTTCTCTAGCAATTATTTTTATAATAAGTAGTTGCTTTTATGGATCTATTTCAGATTTTTCTGAAGAAGATATTAATGGACAAAAGAATGAACTCTATAATCCAAGTTTTGAAGAAGGCGAATATGCTGCAGTTAATATGCCGACTGGCTGGGTCGCTTTGGATGCAAAACCACATGATATAGTATGGGATAATGAGTTTGCTAAAGATGGAGGAAAATCTTTGCGTATTGACGCAAATAAGAAGATTGTTCTTGTTTCGGAAGCTTTTAGCCTAAAACCTAATAATGTGTACTATTCCAGAGTATTTGCCAGAACGCAAGATGAATTTACTCAAAATGTATCAATCTCATTTGTTACATTTAATAAGAACGGTAAGAAGTTAGATAAGTTTTCTATTACTCATCAAGTTGGGAATAAATGGGAACCTGTGAATATTACAACCGGTTTTTTTAAAGGATCGGCTGTGTTTGGAAGAGTTGTAATTACTGTAAATACCAGAAGTGGTCATCCTGTTTGGTTAGACCAAACTGGTAGTTACATGGTTTATGAGATAAAATAATATATTTGTGGAGGAAAAAATGGCAAAATATGTATATGATAGTGAAAAGTTTTGTGTACCGGTTACAAAAGCGGAACCATTGGAATCAATCAACTTTATAATTGAAGATTTCAAAAAGAAGAAAGTTACTTTTTGTATCGATGGTGAAGGAGAAGCTTGGGAAATTTGGAGATTAGTTGAAGAAGGCGATAATGATAAAATTAAGAAGAAAGGCGCTCCAACAAATCCTGCTTACCTTTATGTAGATGGTGAAGAAGTTACTGAATATGATATAGCATAGAGCTATATTAAGAAATTATACAAAAAAAGTGCTCAATAAAAATTTATTGAGCACTTTTTTTGCTTTATGCTTTTTATTCAAAATTTTCTTCTATCCATTTTTCAGCAGAAAATGCTGCAATAGCACCATCTGCTGCTGCTGTGATAACTTGACGTAAAACTTTTTCATTCAAGTCACCGGCTGAATATATGCCTGCTGTACGTGTTTCCATTTTTCCATTAACTTTTACGAAGCCTCTTTCATCCATATCAGCAAAATCGGTTAATAACTCATTATTTGGAACGAATCCTACAAAAATAAAAGCTCCGTCAATTTCTAATTCTGTATGCTCACCTGTCTTACGATTAAGCAATTTTGCTCTCTTTAACATTAAATCACCAGCGAACTCTTCTACTACTGTATCCCAAATGATCTCAATTTTTTCATTAGCAAATGCTCTGTCTTGCACAATTTTCACAGCACGTAATTTGTCTCTGCGGTGAATCAAATATACCTTTTTGGCAAATTTAGTAAGGAATAATGCTTCTTCCACAGCAGAATCTCCACCACCAATTACAGCAACTACTGCATCACGATAAAGAGGACCATCACATGTTGCACAATAAGAAACTCCACGACCTGTAAAATTTTGTTCTCCGGGTACATCTAGTTTTCTTGGTTGAGCTCCTGTTGCAACAATTACTGCTTTCACGCTGTAAGTATCGGCTGAAGTCTCTATTAATTTCATTTTCCCATCTTCTTTAATAGAATTAACATCTTCCATTTTTGTAGCAACATCAAATTTGTCTGCTTGCTTTTTCATTCTATCTGCAAGATCAAAGCCATTTATGCTTTCTGGAATTCCGGGATAATTTTCAATCTCATCTGTAAGTGTTATTTGCCCACCATGAATCATTTTTTCAAATAATACAGGTTTTAATCCACCACGTGCTGCATAAATTGCTGCTGAAAGTCCGGCAGGACCAGCTCCTATGATTGCAATATCAAAATCTTTATTCATAATTAATCTCCATTTTTTAATTTTTTAGTCTCTTCTTAATATATTTTGAATTTTATTTTACGCAAACATTAATTTCTTTTGTTAAATAATAATATAAAAATTACAATTCCTTAGGGAAAGGGAAAAGTAGGATGTATAATGTATAATGTATAATGTGAAAAGTGAGAAGGGAAAAGGGAAAGGTGAAAAGGGAGAAGGGAGAAAGTAGTAAGCAGAAAGTAGAACAAGCTGCCAGCTTGTTTCTTTCCGCAACTTGGCAAGTTGCGCTACAATTGGAATATAATATTATCCTCATTTTTAATTTTGAATTTGGAACCACAAACAACTAAATAAGTTACACTACAATTAAAAAAAATATCATTATCTGCTTTCTTAACCAACTTCATGAAAACAGCGTTAAGAAATATCAAGATTGAACGTTAAGAAATTTGATACTGTTTGAACGAAGTGAGTTTATTAAATTTTAGTGAAAGCGTAGATATTTTAGCTGTTTTTATGCGTTGGGAGCTTTTCTTGTTTCGTTCTTTTGGCGGTTCAAAAGAATGAAAGAGATAAATATGTAAAAAGGATAACGGATAATGGATAAAAGTTAGAAGTTATGAATTTTGAATTCTTAATTGAGAAACACAAACAATGCTGTTTCTGTCACACTGAGTAGGGATGAAGTTCCGTATCGAAGTGCGGCAAAATCGTTATGGCATCTTCATCCTTCGATAAAATTCCGATAAATCGGAATCACTCAGGATGAACTTTAATGCATAAGTAGGATGTATAATGTGAAAAGTAAAAAGTAGAACAAGCTGCCAGCTTGTTTCTTTCCGCAACTTGGCAAGTTGC
>JAMOPB010000042.1 GCA_027064945.1 Candidatus Cloacimonadota bacterium | reverse complement strand
CATTTAATTTTTCTTCATTTTGAATCAAGTTAAATTTACTAAAGCCAAAATATTTGTATTTCTTGTTTTTAATAAATTTATTAAAAACCATACTTTACAAAACAGACATTTATTGATTTTCAAAAACCTTTCATAATTGACGAAATCGTAAAAAGTCAAAAGCATATAACTTATTGAAAATAAAGATAGTTAAGCACATAAAAAGCTTGACAATAGAACTATGAAAATCTTTTCTTTCAGCATCAAAAGGCGGTAAAAATGATAAAATTAAGAAATAAAGATCAAATTGAATTTCCAGGGATGAAAATAGAGAATTTAAATTATTCAGACAGGAAAATAAAGCTTTTAGAGAAATCATGGGCAGGCATTTTTAGAAATTATGTTTTAGATTCTTTACCGGTATCTTCAATTACCAAATTTTATTCAAGTAACACCGGTAGAAGTAGCAAAGAACTCTATGCAGTGATGGGAGCAGTAGTTTTACAGCAATTTTTTGATTATACAGATTCAGAAACAGTTGAGCAGATGGCATTTAATGAACAATGGCATTATGCCTTAAAGTGTTATGATGATGATGATCAGATAATTTGTAAAAAAACACTTTGGAGCATGCGGAAAAATTTTATAGAGCTAGGATTAGTTTCAAAAATATTTTCTGAGATAACCGATGATTTTATAAAACAATTTAATGTAGATACAAGTAAAACGCGCATTGATTCAGTACATATACATTCCAATATGGCACGCTTTGGAAGAATTAGAATCCTATCCAGGACAATAATTAAATTTTTAAAAAGTTTGAAGCGAAAAGACCTATCTCTTTTTACCTCAAAGATATCAATTAGCTTAATAGAGAAGTATCTTGATAAATCAGCTGATTCCTATTTTGGACAAACAAGACCATCTGATAGTGAGCGAACTCTACAGGATTTAGCCAATGATATGTATTCATTAATTCAAGCTTTTGAGTCTGATCAAAATATTGCAAAGATGAAGAACTTTCGTTTATTACAACAAGTATTTTCCGAGCAATGTCATGTTGAAGATAAACAAGTTAAAGTAAGAGATTCTAGGGAAGTGCTATCATCCAGTGTTCAGAATCCGTCTGATCCTGATGCCGGCTTTGATAAGCATAAAGGTCAGGGATTTCAAACACAAATCACGGAAACTTATAATGAAAAAGAAGAGAGCAAAGAAGATAATGAAAATGATAGCGATAATGGCTCAGGCAAGGAAACTCTTCCTTCTTTAGATCTAATAGTTCATGTATCTACAGAATCGGCAGATAACCATGATTCCAAAGCGCTTATGCCAGCTATAGATGATCTACTGGCTCGTGGACATAATGTAGAGCAGGTTCTTGCAGATACTTTGTATGGAAGCAATGGGAATATTCAAAAAGCCAAAGATGTTGGTGTTACAGTAATTACCCCAGTTGCAGGCATTCCATCAAAAAGAGGATTTGAAAAATTTGTTTTCGATGTAGATACTCTTGAAATAACCACTTGCCAAAATGGGAAAAGCCCTGATAAAATAAAGTATAATAATAAGAAAAGCATTACAGCAATCTGGTATAAAGAAACTTGTGTAACTTGCCCTTTTGCAGATAATTGCCCAACTAAGAAGACTCCAAAAGGTCGAAGTATAAATTATACAAGAAACTCTATAATCTCTTTCTTTCGTCGTCAGTTTGAAGAAAGCTTTGAGTTCAAAGATAAGTATCGTTACAGAAGTGGAATAGAAGCAACAATTTCGCGATTTATTCATATGACTTCTGCACGAAGGTCTCGATATCGAGGAACTGAAAAATTAGAATTTGGACAAACTTTGAAAGCCCTAGCTATCAATGTGTTCAGAATTACAAAATACTTGGAAAAAGTAGCGAGAATCGCTCATATTTTAAAATTTACCTTCAATTTTCATATAATGAACGAATTTTCAGCAAAATCTGCTGCCTAAAAATCTATTTTAAGAAAAAATCATTTAATTTTTGAAAAATCCGAAAATGAAGTCAGGGGAGTGGAATTTCTTTTTACGATTTCATCAATGATGAGAAAATCACAAATAAAGGGATTGACAAGAGCAATTTCTTAAAATTCATTTTCATTCTCCTGGTTTTAGAAATTTGAGCTTCATTTTATCAGAAGCATTTTGCCGGATTTACTCACAAAATCATCAGCTTTTACTCGATAGAGATAAATTCCTGATGATACAGGTTTACGATAGTTATCTGTTCCATCCCAAGTGGTTTTACCTTGTCGCCCTTCGATACTCTGCTTCGCAGAACTCAGGGTGACAATTTTTTCTCCTTTGATATTAAAAATTTCAATAACCGGATTAACGACATTATAGGGTAAGGAGTAATTGATAGTAGTTACCGGGTTGAATGGATTTGGAAAATTGCTTATTTTAGATTGTACATTATTCACTATACACTCTTCATTAAAACCCACTTGTGGCTCATCTAGGAAATACCCTTCACCATCGTTAAAAAGAATTGTCAGGTTATTTTCAGAGATACCATAACGGATTATAGCAACATCCTGTGAGCCATTACCGTCAAAATCTGCGAAAGTGGAACGATAATAATTTTCATCATAACTCTCTATCATTTGGTAAGATGCTTCATCGAATAGTAGGTTGCCATTATTATAAAATGTTCCGATGCCGATCACATTACCAATATTAACTATATCTAATAGATCATCACCATTAATATCAGCGGCTACTGGTTGTCCCCAAAGTGAATTAAGTGTTGTATCGTGCAGAGTATATTGTCTATAGCCCAAGTTTTCATAAATCATAAAATGAGATTGGGAACCACCTGGCCAATGTGAAACAATAATGTCATAATCATTATCATTGTCAAAATCATTACATATTAAACCACCATTTGGAGCATAGCAATTCAATGAGTCTGGATCATTATGGTTGCCGTCGTAATAAATATATGTCTCCATAACTGTATAAGCGATTATGTCATCTGTGCCATTATTATCCAGATCTTTGCATTCAAGGTGATAGAAACCTGAGTTACTTTCTTGGCTGGGGCATTCAAACCATTCAGGTTCTGAAAATTCTCTATTTCCTAGATTATACATTATACCCCAGAGATTATCCTGTCCTGGACCATAAGATGAAAAAACAAAATCATTATAACCGTCAGCATTAAAATCACCTGCTGAGATATGGTTGAAACCATCTTCTATATACATTGGGTATATATATGGATTACTTAATTCTGAATTGTAATAAATTAATAAATCACCATTTTCATCTTCAATAACAAAATCAACCATATCATTTTCATCAAATTTATCCATAAGAAAAAACATTCTATGCTCATTGTTTTGTAAAAATTCAAAAAGTATAAATTCACCATTATTAACATTTTCTAGCAACGTAGTATAAGAATCAATAACTATATGTCCAACTACTATATCATTATCACCATCGTTATCAAAGTCACCTGCTTTGATCGAATATGTATTTGGTGGAATTGTGTAGTCTATGGCTTTCATTGAAATAATCAATACAAGAAATAAAGCTAAGAAATAGATTTTTTTCATACTCCCTCCAATTTGATTTTTTCATATTAAATAAGGTGTTTTAAAAACAAATATTATCAGTTTTTTGTCTATACTTTTATATTTTCTTGGACGCAACATAATGTTTGAGCACGCCAAGATCTTCTTGCTTATCGTGGGTGCTTTTGTTATGGCTATTCTTATAATTAACATTATTATTTTTTTCCTTGAATCAGGCAATTTGGTAATAATTTTAAAAAAGCTAAACTTTTATCATAATCTATTTCATAGAAATTTACTCCAAGATCAATTGCAGAATAGTATTCTGCTTGATTATTTTTATAAAATTCTTCCGAAGGTATTTTCCAAAATTCATTTCCTAATTTTTCAGCAATAAACCATTTTTCTAAAATTCTCGCAGCTCTCCCATTCCCATCCATAAAAGGATGGATAT
>JAMOPB010000041.1 GCA_027064945.1 Candidatus Cloacimonadota bacterium | reverse complement strand
ACACAAAGAATTTATACCAAACATTTTCCCCGGATTTGATGAATTACGGAAAGGTTGTAAATTTAATAATTGTACTCATACTCACGAAATAAAATGTGCTGTGAAATCAGCTGTAGAAAATGATGATTATCCAATTGAACATTATGAGAGCTATCTTCGAATAATGGCTTCATTAGAGGAAAATTAATGAAAAATTTTGGTATTTTCTTTAATCCGAATATAGAAAACAAAGAAAAAATTTTTGCTCTTCTAAAGCAATTTCATGATAAAGAAGGTGTGAAATTATATAGGTTTGTAGAACAAGATTTTATGCCTGAATATTTTTACAAAGTCAAAATATCCAATGGAGAACATTTGGATTATATTTTGGTATTTGGTGGTGATGGAACTATTTTACACGCTTCAGAATATTCAATTAAATGTAAAGCTCCTATTTTGGGAATTAATCTTGGTAAATTAGGTTTTTTATCTGAGAGTAATTTAACAGAATTAAAACGCTCAATTAGTGATCTTTGTTCAGGAAAATTCAAAATTCAGCATAGAATGCTTTTAAAAGTTTCAATTAAAAGAAAAAATGAAATAATTTATTCAGGTTTAGTTTTAAATGATGCAGTTATTTATCGAGGTGAAGTTTCACGACTAATAAACATTAAATATTTTTGCAATAAACGCTTTGTAATGGAAACTCGTTGTGATGGCATTGTAATAGCTACACCAACCGGTTCAACCGCTTATAATTTATCAGCTGGAGGACCTATAATATCGCCCTGGATGGAAGCAATTGTGGTAACACCGTTAAATCCTCATGTTCTAACGGTTAGGCCAATTGTTTTTTCACATAAAGATGTTCTTACTTTTCAAATAAAAAAAACAGAAAATAATAGTGTTTTACAATTGGATGGCAGAAAAAGTCATAATCTGGAAAAAGGTGATGAGATCATAATTAAATCAGCTTATAAAAAAGTTGATTTTGTGAAATTATCGAATAAAACATTTTATAGTATTTTAAGAAAAAAATTTCATTTAGGAAAAAAATAACTTTAGATAGGAAGGGAAAATAATGCTCAAATCACTCATGATAGACAATTTTATCATTGTGGATAAATTAGAATTGGATTTTTCCTCCGGATTACAAGTTTTAACAGGAGAAACAGGAGCCGGAAAATCAATTTTGGTTGGAGCAATTCAACTTAGTTTGGGTGGAAAAGTACGCTCCGGAATGCTGTTTGATAAAAAAAGATCGGCAATAATTGAAACATCTTTTTTTGCTGATAAGGAAAATATTGAATTAGTAAAATTGATAAAAAAATATGAAATAGAAATTGAAGATGATGAGATATTTTTCCGCAAAGAAATTTCCACAAATTTACGAGGAAAAAGTTTTATAAACGGCAGAAGAGTTTCCAATAATATCATTAAAGAATTTAATCAAGTTTTATTAGATTTTCATGGTCAACGTGATCAACAAAAACTTTTTGATATAGAATATCAACTGGAATTATTAGATAAATACGGTGGTTTGGAAAAAGATCGTAATGAATTTAAAACGAAATATCTTCAAATAGAACAGCAACAAAATGAATTAAGAAAATTGGAAAAAAAAGAAAAAGAATATCAAGATAAAATTCAGCTCTATCAATATCAATTAAGTGAAATTTCCGGTTTTCAATTGCAACCAAATGAAGACGTTATCTTACAACAAGAAATGAATCTTTTGGAACATGCTGAGGATATTTTGAATACAGCAAGTCAGATGGAACAAGAAATCTATGAACAAGAAAATTCAATTTTTGATAGCTTAAGTAATTACATTTTTAGATTATCAAATTTTACTCAAGATAATGAACAAATTTCAAGAGCTGTTTCGTTATTGGAAGATTGTACCGCGAATCTGGAAGACGCTGTAATTGAAATTCGTGATATTCAAAATAGTATTGAATTAGATAGTGAGCATCAAAAAGAAGTTCAAGAACGGTTCGATGCAATTAATCTACTTAAAATGAAATATAAGATGAATGTTGATGAAATTTTGGATTATGAAAAACAAATTTCTGAAGATATCCACAAATTTAGCTCAAATAGTGAACAAATCCGAAAGTTATCCACAGAATTGGAAAAAAGTTTAAAAGATTTGTATAATTTGGGAATTAAACTTTCCAATAAAAGAAAGAAAATTGCTAAAAAATTAACAAAAGAATTAGAAGAAAATATGCGTTTGTTAGCAATTAATGATGCTGTTTTTGATATAAAATTTGACAAAGTTGTAGGAAAAAGTGATTTATGTTTATCAGATTTTAAATTAACAGGATTAGATGAACTAGAATTTTATTTTAGTGCGAATAAAGGAAAAGAAGTTCAACCGCTGAAAGATTCAGCATCAGGAGGAGAGCTTTCCAGATTTTTATTAGCAATAAAGAAATTATTGGCAAATAAACTTTCTAAAAGGGCAATAGTTTTTGACGAAATAGATACTGGTATTGGTGGTAAAACAGCAGCATTGTTAGGAAATTATATTTCTGAGATTTCGAGTTTTCACCAAGTTATTTGTATCACTCATTTGGCTCAAATTGCTGCTTATGCAGATAAACATTTTGCTATTTATAAGAAAGAAGATAAAAATAGAACAGTTGTTGATATTAGTTTTTTAGATGATAATGAAAGGAAAAAAGAGATTGCACGCATGATGAGTGGATCTGATTCAGATATTGCTTTGAAATATGCAAACGAATTAATAAACAAAAAGGGAGAATTGATTTAGATGATACGAGTAAAAACAGAAACTCAGTATATTATCTTTGTTATGTTATTTTTGATAGCAGGATTTATTGGGGTGAAACAAGCAGGATTTTTAAAGAAAACCAAGAGTCAAAAAATTGAGAGTAAAATTGCTGACGAAAAATTTTCCAATAATGTAAATTCTATGAAAATTAAATTAAGTTATCAAACAGATGATTTAAATGAAGTAATTAGTGAAATCAGATCTTTAATGGCAAATAATGATATTGAAGAGTTATATTCAAGAAAGCAATCAAACAATTTCTTAGGATTATATGAAATTAATAAATCCAATAAGAAAATAATTGATGCTTTAAGAAGCAATAATGCTCTTGTTTCTGAAAGTATGGAGAAAAATGATAATTCCAATTATGTAATTAACATTAAAAGTAATTTGGAAAACTATCGCATTAATAAACGTGAAATAACAAAACAATTATCTTCAAGTGCAATTTCTACATCTACTAAACGTAGTTTACGTAAAGATTTAGCAAAAGTGCAAGCTAAAATTGATAGCTTAGAATATCTTCCGACCTTATTAAAAAAGAGTAATGAAACAGAACTAATTTATATTACAGTTCTTCCTATTAGTGCTAATAGTTTATTGAATTTAAGATCTGTAAAAACTTTTATTAAAGTGTTTTTAATTGTATTATTTGTAGAAGTTTTAGCAGTTGTAATGCTTTATTACGTGATAGTTTTTATGTCAAAATTACTAAAAATAATGGGAGTTAAAACACCTCGTTCAAGATCTTCAAATTATAATTATAATTATAATAATTACTATGGAAGAGGTAAAAAAATAAAAAGAGTTTATAAGGACCATAAAGAACCTGAAAAAAAATAGGAGAATTTTATGGAAGTATGGATGCTTTGGGTAGTGGCTGGTGTTATTTGTATAATTATTGAAATCTTTACTCCGGGATTCTTTTTTATGAGTCTTGGTGTAAGCGCAATAATTACAGGTTTGTTAGCACTTTTTATTGAGCCTGTTTATTGGCATTTTATCATCTTTATTTTAGTTAGTTTTCTTTTGTTTCTTAATCTAAAGAAATTAGGAAAAAAATTAATTTCAGATAAATCAAAACCAACCAATGTGTCTGCTTTAATAGGAAAGATTGGAAAAGTTACTAAAAAAATTCCTATCGATGGTAAGGGTTATGTTAAAATAGGCGGTGAAGAATGGCCTGCTATGGAAATTGATAATAGGGAAGTGGAAGTTGATTCCAAAGTAATTGTAAAAAATATCGATGGTAATAAAGTAATTGTAGAAAAGAAATAATCATTTAGTAAAATTTACTAATTGGAGGAATCTAATGGAATTTGTATTATTAGTCATTGGGATCTTAGTGGTTATATTTATCGCAAAAGGTTTGGTTATCGTAAAACAAGCGCAAGTTATGGTGATTGAAAGATTAGGTAAATATTATAAAACTTTAGATAGTGGATTACACATTATTTGGCCTGTTATAGATAAACCACGTCAGATTAATTGGCGTTACACTAAAAGTGATTACAAAGGCAATAAATTTGTTCAAGTTAAAAGTGAAAATAGAATTGATTTACGAGAATCTGTTTATGATTTTCCACGCCAAAATGTTATTACCTCTGATAATGTTTCAATTCGAATTGATGCTTTATTATATTTCCAAGTAACAGATCCAATTAAGGCTGTTTATGAAATTAATAATCTTCCAAATGCTATAGAAAAGCTTACCCAAACCACTTTACGTAATGTGATAGGTGAACTTGAACTTGATAAAACTCTTACATCACGTGATACAATTAATACAAAGTTAAGAGAAATTTTAGATGAAGCTACTGATAAATGGGGTGTAAAAGTTAATCGTGTAGAATTGCAAGATATTGAACCTCCAAAAGAGATTAAAGTTGCAATGGAAAAACAGATGCGTGCAGAACGTGATCGTCGTGCTAAAATATTGGAAGCAGAAGGTGAGAAAAGATCTCAAATCTTGGTTGCAGAAGGTGATAAAGAAGCTAAAATCGCTCGTGCTGAAGGTGTTGCAAGATCCACTTTCTTGTTGGCAGAAGCAGAAGCAAAAGCTATCAAAAAAGTGGCTGAAGCTATCAAATCTACCCAAACAGATCCAGCTCAATATCTTATTGCAATGAAATATATCAATGCTTTCTCTGAAGTTGTAAAAAATAATGATAAAACTTTGGTTGTGCCTTATGAATCATCAGCTATGCTTGGTTCTTTGCAAGCTATGAAAGATATTTTCCAGAAGTAAATTGTAAAAAATAACATATATAATATAGGCTTAAATTGTAAGTGATTGATAGAAAAATCTTTACATTTTAAACCTATATTTTTTTTAAGAAGTAATAACTTTAATCTGTAAATTTTAAACGAATCAAAAAAAAGGAGTACGATATGTCTGAAATTATATCAATATATGGAAGAGAAATTCTTGATAGCCGTGGAAATCCTACTGTGGAAGTGGAAGTATATTTGGAAAGCGGTTTTATGGGAACAGCAGCAGTACCTTCAGGTGCTTCTACCGGTGAATATGAAGCAGTAGAATTACGCGATGGTGATAGTGAAAGATACATGGGAAAAGGTGTATTAAACGCTGTGAAAAACGTGAATGAAATTATTGCACCTGAATTGGTGGGATTTGATGCAGAAGACCAAGCATTAATCGATCAAATTATGTTAGAATTGGATGGAACAGATAATAAATCTAAACTTGGAGCAAATGCAATGCTTGGTGTTTCATTGGCATGCGCAAGAGCAGCCGCTGCAGAACAAGGCGTTCCACTTTATAAATATCTTGGTGGACCAAATGCTCGTCTTTTACCGGTTCCAATGAGTAATATTTTAAATGGTGGATCTCATGCAGATAATAACGTTGATTTGCAAGAATTTATGATTATGCCTGTTGGTGCAGAAACTTTTAGTGAAGGCTTAAGAATGAATACTGAGGTTTTTCATTCATTAAAAAATATTCTTAAAGAGCAAGGATTGAACACTGCTGTAGGTGATGAAGGTGGATTTGCACCAGATTTAAAATCTAATGAAGAAGCTCTTGAAATTATTATCAAAGCTATTGAAGCTTCAGGATATCGTCCAAAAGATGATATTATGATTGCGTTAGATCCTGCATCATCTGAATTTTATGAAAATGGAAAATACAATTTAAAAGCTGAAGGTAAAAAACTTTCTACTGAAGAAATGGTAGATTTTTGGGTTGATTTAGTTGATAGATATCCAATTATCTCAATTGAAGATGGTTTAGATGAAAATGATTGGGAAGGTTGGAAATTATTACGCGAAAAACTTGGAAATAAAATCCAGATCGTTGGTGATGATTTATTTGTGACAAATGTAGAAAGATTGAAACGTGGAATTGAAGAAAAATCTGCAAATTCTATTTTGATTAAATTAAATCAAATTGGAACACTTACTGAAACCTTAGATACAATGGAAATGGCTCAAAAAGCAGGTTTTACTTGTGTTGTTTCCCATCGTAGCGGTGAAACTTCAGATACATTTATTGCAGATTTGGCTGTAGCATTAAATGCTGGTCAAATCAAAACCGGTTCCTTATGCCGTTCAGAAAGAATCGCAAAATACAATCAGTTATTACGCATTGAAGACGAACTAGGCGAAAGTGCCAGATATTATGGTATTGATGTTTTTTATAATATTAAGTAAATTATATTAATTTATATTTATACGCCGGCATTAGCTGGCGTATTTTCTTAGGAGATTTTATGAAAAATATTTTGCTTTTCATATTGATAATAACCTTGTTTATAGGTTGTTCTACCGAAGCAAATATAAAAATTATCAATCGCACGAATAATAATTTATATTTTGGATTTGATGGAGAAAATTATGTTTTAGAAGGAAATGAAAATGAAGATACTTCAATGGAATTTTCTTTTGATACCGGAACTAAAACCATCTTTTCTGATAAAACTAAGAAAGTGAATTTATATTTGGAAGGAGAAACTTTCTTGATGCAACTTTCAGACCCTTACGGAGCCGGACAAGGTGCATATTACACTGAAACAGAATTGGAACTTAAACAAGATGAAACTAGAAAAATCTACTGTGATCCAACTCATGCAGGTTTAAAAGTTCTTAATGATTTCGATCAGATGATAAGCAAAGTGAAATATACTGCAAATAATTTAGATACTTTATACACTGTAATCACAGACTTGGAAGTTGATGATTTTGATTTTTATCAATTAAAATATTATTCATTAGGAGATACTATTTGGTATTCCTTCCAAGTTGAATTTATCGATGGCTCAATTAATAATTATGGTGGAGAAGGTAATTTATTGGAAAAAGATGAAGTTTTTTTCATAAATTCAGAAACAGAGATAAATTAATTAATAAGAAAATGATTCATAGATTTTAAAAATAAAGAAAATTAACAAATAATCATTTTTTTTATTAAATAATAATGACAAATTTATAGTTGACATCATTTATTTCTTAGGAAATTAAATACATAGGTATTTTGGTTGTAGATAATTTTTTGTAATTGGAACAATCGATTTTTTTTTCAGACATCATTCGTAATATTTATATTGAATTAAAAAAAATAGTAGGAACTATGAATAAAAGAATAATTGCACTTTCAATAAATAATCCAATAGATTATAATTTAATTTCAAATTTACTGAAAAATGAAGGTCATCAATCAGAAAGACTTACAGTTGAAAATATGGATGAACTTATAAAAAAAGTTGATGTTATTTTAGTAGATGAAGTATCAAATCCAAAAATATATTCCAATCTTGAAGCTATTAAAAATATGAAAAGTAATTATATCCCTATATTAGTTTTACTTTCGGGAAATTCTCCTCATCATTATTGGCTAAATAAAGGTTTTGATGATATTATCCGAATGCCTATAAGTAAAACTGAATTAATATTACGGATAAATACATTTTTAAAAATACATACTTTAACCAAGCAAATTATTATAAATAGTGAGCAGAAGTATAGAACTGTTTTTGAATCTACAGGCAATGCAACAATGATAATTGATGAAGATACTACTATTCTATTGGCTAATAAAGAATGCGAAGTTATTTTTGGTTATTCAGTTAATTATTTAATTGGTAAAAGTTGGACTAAATTTGTTTATAAAGAAGATTTAGATAAAATGATAAAACGTCATTATGCACGTAGGAATGATCATGATTTTGTTAATGAAAAATATGAAACACGTATTATTGCTTCCAGTGGAGAAATTAAAAATATTATATTATCTGCAAGTATGATTCCGAATAGTAAGCAAAGTGTTGTTTCTATGTTAGATATCACATATCGTAAAAAAGCTGAAGAAGAATTAAAAAAATCAGAAGAAAGATTTCATAGTTTATATAACAATCTAACTTTAGGGATTTACAGAACAACTCCAGATGGTAATATTCTTCTCGCTAATAAAGCTTTGATTAAAATGCTTGGTTTTGATTCTTTTGAAGATCTTGCCAAAAGAAACCTGGAAAAAGATGGGTTCGAAAAGCCTGAATTACGAAAAAAATTTATTGAATTAATAGAAAGAGATGGGCAAACCTTAGGTTTTGAGTCTGTTTGGAAACGAAAAAACGGATCATCTTTTTATGTTAGAGAAAATGCTAGTGCTATTCGAGATTCTAAAGGAAAAATATTATATTACGATGGTACAGTGGAAGATATTACAGAACGTAGGCAAGCAGAATTGATTCAAAAAACTTTATTAAAAATTTCATCTTTAATGAATTCAGTGGAAAAAATAGAAGATTTTTATTACGAGATAAGAAATTCACTGGGAAATGTAATAGATACTACAAATTTTTTAATCGCTTTGTATGATGAGAAAGAAGATACATTATCATTACCTTTTAATATTAATAAGAAAGATAAATTTAAAAAATTTCCTGCCGGAAAATCAATTATAAAATATGTAATTGAAACAGGTAAACCTCTTTTTGCAACAGAAGATGTTATAAAAGATTTAGTTAGAAAAGAACTTATTGAAGTAATTGGAGCTCCTTCTAAAATATGGATAGGTGTTCCTTTAAAAATAAAAAACAAAATTTTAGGTGTTATTGCAGTACAAAGCTATAGTAACCCAAATTTATATACTGAGAAAGATATAAAAATATTATCTTTTGTTTCAGAAGAAATTGCTCTTGCTATTCAACATAAAAAAGCGGAAGAAGAGATAAAAGAAAATCTAAAAGAAAAAGAGATGCTTCTGCGTGAACTTTATCATAGAACAAAAAATAATATGCAGGTAATTTCTTCTATGTTAAGAATTAAAGCTAGAGATATTCAGGATAAAGATTTACTTAATTCATTCCAAGAAATTGAAATGAAAATTCGTTCAATGGCTTTGGTTCATCAAAAATTATACGAATCTCAAAACTTATCTTCCTTAAATCTTAGATCTTATTTTAATGATTTAATTTCTCTGATCAGAAGAAGTTTTATTGCACAATCTAATAATAATATTTATTTAGAGGCACAAGAAGATATACCTGTTTTGATAGATACTGCAATTCCACTTGGTTTAGTATTAAATGAACTACTTACAAATAGTATTAAATACGCTTTTCCTTCTAATAGTAAAGGTGATATTCAGGTAGTTTTGTATAAGGAAAAAGATAACAAATTGATCATCAAAGTCTCTGATAATGGTGTTGGTTGCCCAAAAGATTTTGATATTAATAGAGATGCAAATCTAGGATTAAAAACTGTAATAAATCTGATTGAGATGCAAATAGGTGGTAAGATTGATTTTAGTTTTGAAAATGGTTTTTCAACCAAAATCGAAATTGCTAAAGAAGTTTATAACGTAAGAATCTAATTAAAATTTTTGCTATAAAAATAGCTCAGTAGAGATTACAATTTCTAAAATAATCTCAAAACAAAACTTCTTAAATTATTAAGAGATTTTTTTTTTATTGTTTTGAGTAATTAATTTTCCAAGATTTTATAGTTTTTGTTAAAGAAACAAATAAGGTATATTTGTATAATTTACAATTACTTACAATTTATAATTAAGATAATAAAATGATAGAGATAATAAAAATTTATAAAAAAATGTAACTGGTTGAATAATTAGACGTTTGCAAATGTGAAAACGAATTAAAAAGAATCTGAAAAAGAAGGATATCCTGTGAACGAGAGAGAAAGAGTAATAAGAGCAAAAAAAGACATTCGAGAATTCGATTATTTATACGAAAAATATTATCCCAGGATAAATAGTTTTGTATATCAACGAGTTCCCGACGAATCTCAGCGTAATGAGATAGTATCTAATATCTTCTATAAGGCGATGAGGAAGCTGGGCACTTTCCGCTTTCTCGATTCACGGAAAAGTTCGTTTTCATCCTGGCTATACCGCATCGCCATTAGTGAGATAAATCAATACTTTCGCAATAGGCAGAGAGATGCTAAAATTGTAGGAAAAATAAAACATCATGAAACACCTAACGCTGAAGATTTTAGCTATGATTTTACATATGAGCAAATAAAGGAAGCTATGCAAAAATTATCTGAAAAAGATCAGACAATTATAACATTACGCTTTTTTGAAAAGCTAAAACATCAAGAGATAGCAGAAATTTTACAAAAAAAGGAAGGTACGGTAAAAGTGAGATTACATAGAGCGCTAAACAGATTACGAGAAAATCTTGAAGGAGGTAAATAATGGATAAGTTTGAAGAAAAATTAATGAATATGAAAGTGGAAAAACCGGAAATCACAAATTTCAGACATGAATTGAAAAGAGATTTGATAAACAAATTTGTGCATGAAAAAAATTATCAAACTCAATTCCGACTTGCCTTTGGATTTTCTTGTATTATGCTCTTTTTTACTATTTTAACTATATTTGATCCACGTGTAGCAGTAAAATTGAATGAGATAACATTTAATAGTTATCAAAATCAAGTAGAAGAATTAGATTTTTCAAATCCGGCACCATTTCAGAACTTGCAATATACAACTATAAATAATCCAAAATTAATGGAACAAATCGATGCAGAAGGTTATGAAGAAGAAAAAGCTTATATCATCAGACAATATCGAGGTGAAAACAAAAAACCGGTAATGGTAGTATCTGAATTCAAAAAAGATTCTACTCCGATGATAAAGCAAGCTTCAGTAAATGGAATTTAATGAAGAAAATTAAAGGAGGTTTGAAATGAAAACTAAATTTACTTTAGTGTTAATGCTAATTTTATCTATAAATATATTAAGTGCAAACGCTTATTTTGGAATAGTTCCCGGCTCAAAATATGGTAAGACAAAAGAGCTAAGTAACGAAAGTTTCGGTATTCAAATTTATGAAGTAAAAGATAATACACCTGCAGCAGATGCCGGCTTGAAAAAAAATGATATTCTCTTAAAATTTGATGGAGAAAAAGTATATACTTCAGACCAATTTTATAAAATGTTATCTTTGAAAGAAGCAGGCGATAAAGTTAAGATTCTTATTGAAAGGAATGGCAAAAAAATTACGAAAAAGATCACATTGGCTGATAAGAAAAAATTCGGAAAACCTTATTTGGGTATTTTTCCTACACGTTTAACAGATGATATAAAATCTGAAAAAAAATATGATAAGAATTATGGAATTTATTTAAATAAGATAGTAAAAGACGGTCCTTCTGATAAAGCAGGAATTTCCGAGGAAACTATTTTAATGAAACTTGATGATGATAAAATTTTCACTGTAGATCAACTTTTGATGATGTTAAAAAACTATAAAGTTGATCAGAAAGTTAAATTAACTTGTTTTGTTGATGGAGTGGAGAAAACATTTGATGTTATATTAGGAAGTAATCCGAACAAAGAGTTTTTATCCGGTGGAATAGATTTTTTTAATCATCCCAATAATATATTCTTATACAAATTTCCGAATGAATTTGCAGATTCTTTAGGTGGAAAAACTTTTGAAATGTTCTTTAATGGAGAAGAATTAAAATTACCCGGTTTTAATGGAATGAGATTTGATTTTAATGATATGTCTGATTTTTTTGATGATTTTAATTTTGATAATATTGATTTCAAAGATTTGGATGAAATGGAAATTTATCTAAATGGGAAAAAACTTAAACTTCCGGATGATATTCAAAAACTTAATCCTGAAAAATTGGAAGAAAAGATACGAGAACAAATTGGTGATGATGAAGAAGAAAAAAGCATAGAGATAAAAATCATTAAAAATGAAAATGATGAAGAATAAAGTGTTAACGTTAATATCCTCCTTAGCTTCGGAGTTTATCTGTTTTTCAGGTGAATAGAAAGCTCCGATTTTATTAATGAAGCCACAAATAAAGAGAGCTTCACCAACAGGTGAAGCTCTCTTTTAATTTATGGGAATTATTCTTATTTCTTATTAAAAAATCCTAATAAAATTCCTAAAGCAACACTCCAAAGAGCTGCTAAACCAATTTGAAAATCTCTTGGCAACATAAATGTAATTGTATGAGCCGGAATCCAGAACCAAATCATACAAAGCATTCCTTTTTCTAAGCCTTTCCAATTTTTCACTTTAACTATTATATTATCCAATACTCTGTGAAAAACAACCATAAAGATACCAAATTGTAAATTTGTGAAAGTTGATAATGTAAACGCTTTTAAAAATCTATTTGTAGCAACAGCTTGAGGTAATAGTCCATGTTCTACTAAAGCTTGTACATATCCTTTAAATCCTGCAAATGCATATTTTATAGCTACTGCTAAAATACTCCAAACAACCATTTTCCAGAGTGTTTCTTTTACAGTGAAAGGCCAATAAATTTTATTATTAACAATCCATTTTGATACAACTTCACCAAATGTTCCTAAAATAGCGAATTGGATAATTGCCATATAAATAGGATGAGCAGAAACTGCCGAGATATACCATTCCATTAATTTCTCCTAAAAAAAATACCCTCCGAAAAGGGTATTTAAAATTTATTATTTTTGTTTATTTTTCCGCATCCAAAATACGTTTTGTTTCCATCGCAATCATCAATTCTTCATTTGTTTGAATCTTCAAGATTTTCACTTTGCTATCAGGAGCTGAAAGGTCAAGTGTTCCGCCTTTGAATTGGTCATTCTCATTCTCATCAAGTTTTATTCCCATAAAGTCGAGATCTTTACAAACTAATGAGCGTAAGATAGGCATATTTTCACCAACTCCGCCGGTGAATACAAGAATATCAACACCGTTCATAGCAGCTGCATAGGCACCAATATATTTCTTAATCTTATAAGCATAAACATCATGAGCTTGGATAGCGTTTGGAACTTTACGTTCTAAGATATCTTCTTCTATTTCACGCATATCATTACTGATTGCAGAAAGTCCTAACATACCGGATTTTTTATTCAGAACGTTATTTACTTCATCAACAGTCATATCCATTTCTTTCATCAAAAAAATAGGAATAGCAGGATCGATGTCGCCACAACGTGTTCCCATCATAAGACCTTCAAGAGGTGTAAATCCCATAGATGTATCTACAGATTTTCCGCCATCAATAGCTGTGATAGATGCTCCGTTTCCGATATGAGCAGTGATAATTTTAAGATCTTTGATATCTTTTCCTACATAATCGGCAGCTATTTGACTAACATATTTATGGCTTGTTCCATGGAAACCATAACGACGAATTTTTTGTTTTTCATACATTTCAAGAGGAAGTGCATAAAGGTATGCTTTTGCAGGCATTGTCTGATGGAAAGCTGTATCAAAGACTCCACATTGTGGAATTTCAGGTAAAATGCTTGTTATTGCTTCTATACCTTTTAGATTTGCAGGATTATGCAATGGTGCTAAATTTGAACATTCTTCCATTACTCTAATCACATCTTCATTTACTCTTACACTATTTGCATAAAATTCACCGCCGTGAACCAATCTATGACCTACAGCATCGATTTCTTCTAAAGAATTAACTACTCCATGATGTTTATCTGTTAAGTGCTCAATAATTAAAGCGATAGCTTTCTCATGATTTTGGATTAACATCTCAAATTTTTTCTTTTTGTACTCAGCTGTTTTATATGAAAAAAGGGAAACATCTTCACCTATTCTTTCTGCTACACCATCAGCTAATACAACTTCTGTTTCCAGATTGATAAATTGATATTTTACGGAAGAACTTCCGCAATTGATAACTAATACTTTCATTTTCTTATCTCCATATATTTATTTATTATTTTGAAATATTAAATTTATTTCTCGTTTGGCACTTACCGGACAATCTGATGCGTGGACAGCATTACTGGTAAGAAAGTTATGGTTACCATATAAATTTCTTATTGTTCCCGGTTCAGCTTTAGACGAATCTGTGCATCCGACAATTTCTCTTAGATAATTAATAGCATTTTCTCTTTCTAAGACTAATGCCATTATTGGTCCTGATTGCATGAATTTTTTTAAACCGGGAAAAAAATCTTTTCCAACATGTTCAACATAGAACTTTTCTGCCAGCTCATCATCCATCCTAAAAATCTTACTCTTCTTTAACTCAAATCCGGATTTCTCTAAGATTGTGATAATTTCTCCTGCATTTTTTGCTAACATAGCATCCGGTTTTATCATTATTAAGGTTTCTTCCATTGGTAATCTATTTTCCATATTTTTACTCCATAAATCAGGTAAGACAATTTCAGCAAAGAATTTATTCCTGCTTTTTTTGGCAAATCTTTTTATTGCTAATGCTTATAGTGTTAGATTAACCTGAAATTGTTTTAATAGTATTTAACATTTCTGCATGTACATCTTCAACATCATCAAAAATAATTCGTGTTACACAAGAAATAAGGGGAATTGATAAATTAAATTTACTTAATTTTTGAATGGTTTTTGCCATTGATACGCCTTCAACTACCATTCCAACTTCTTTCAAAGCATCATTTCGAGAATAACCTTGTCCCAGTAATTTCCCAAAACGTCGATTACGACTATTTTCGCTTATACAAGTTGTGATAAGATCTCCTATTCCTGCAATGCTATAAGCTGTTTTATGATATACGCCTAAGAATTTCATAACTGTTACAAATTCATGTACACCATAAGTCATAATAAGTCCAAACACATTTGTTTTGAATCCCAAGCCATCTGCAATTCCCACTGCAATAGCAATAAGTCCTTTTAATGAAGCAGCCAGTTCTACACCTTTTACATCGCGACTATATTCAAAGCTAAGTAGGTCGTTTTCTAATATATTTTGTAAACGGAAAAGTGTGCCAATATCTCTACAAGCTAAAATTGCTTTAGCAGGTAAACCTTCAGCTAATTCTTTTGCTATTGTAGGACCTGAAATATTAGCAAAATTAATTTCCGGTAATTTAGCTAAAACAGTTTCGCCAACTGTTTTCAATGTTGAATGCTGAACGCCTTTAGATGCATTTACAATTGTAAATTTGGTTGCGTTATTAGCTATCATTTCATCTGCCAAATCTTCAATGAATCTAGATGGAATAACTGTTACTACTACATCCTCAGGTTCAATTTGGCGACTGAATTTTTTTTCAACAATGATATTATCAGGCAATTTTATTCCAGGTAGAAATTTTGTTTCACGTGTTTTATTTATTTCGTCTGCTTCTTTTTGGTCGATTGTCCAAAGATAAACTGTATTTTTTTGAGCAAATAGCTTTGCTAAAGTGGTTCCCCAATTTCCGGAACCAATTACAATCAATTTCATTTTAGCCTCCGCATGATATGATTATTTTTAAATATCGACTATGTAAATTATAGTTATATCAACTTCTTAAGCACCGAGAAAAACGTAAAGTTATTTTTCAATATTCTACTTATTAGAAAGATATTAAATTATTAACAAGAGAAAAGAACATAAAAAAATGAGCGACATTTTAGGTATGTCGCTCATTATATTTTTATTAAATGGAATTCTTATTTAACTATGGCCATCTTTTTCATAGAACTATAATTACCATTTTTTAATTGATAAAAATATATTCCGGAAGTTACTTCATTGCCATTTTTATCTTTACCATCCCAAGAGATATTATGCTTTCCGATATTTAATTTTTCATTAACCAATGTCTTTATTTTCTGACCTTTTTGGTTGTAGATTGTAAGCTCTGTTTTCACATTGTTATTAGCAATTGAAAAACTGATATTGGTCTTTGAATTACGTCCTATTCCCGATAGATTAAATGGATTTGGATAGTTTCCATTTAATTTGCTACCGAGCTCCAAATCTTCTTCTGCATCAGATCCTAAAAACGTAAAAGAATAAGGAACCGGATCAGATTCTCCTTCCTCATATATAGCTTTAACTTCAGCTGTATATGATTGCCCTGGTTCTAAATTAGAAAATTGAAAGGCTGGAACGGTTGAATTTTCCATTACAAGCTCATCATCCAAATAAATATCAAAGCCAATAAAGGTATCACTAATACCTAAATAAATTGGAGCTTCCCAAGTAATAGCCCCATTTTCAGGGTTTACATAAATACCTAACGGAGGATATAAGTTTGGAGTACGTTCTAATAAATAATCTAAAAATGAAGACATCAAATTTGCTTTGTTATTGAAATCATCTGAATCATAAATAGCACCGAAAAAACCGGAGAGAACAATGCTTCTATAGGTTTCTGTCATATGGAAAACACCTCTTGTTCTTCCATCTTGGGAATTAAAGAACAAATGACCGTCTGTAAGAGTTAATGTATCAATATAATAATCTGCGATTGTTTGATAATTATATTGAAGAGCAAACCCTTCAGCAGGAGTATTTGGTTTTCCATACAGATTTTCAATTGCAAATTCAGCACCTTGTGTAAATCTTTCGAAGCCTAACATTTCGCTAAGAGGATCTTGAGCCGGATTTCCTACTTCTGCTCCATCCATGTAGAGCGAACCTCCATTTTGCAAATACTCAATCAATATTTCTTGTTGTGCCTCACCAACTGGTGGGGGTGGTAAATAACTTCAGGAATAGCACCAAATTCCACTAAGTACAAAAACAGCATCGAACTCGGATAAATCTTCAGGGAGTGTAAAAGCTACTACAGGAGAGATACCATTTGCTTCTAAGGCTGTAATTACCGCATCTTCAATTTGATATTCTTCCGGTTGATCAGGGTTTGGAATTGTATAACTTCCGCTATAATCCCAAACTAAAACTTGTTCTGCATTTAATATAACAAAATTAAATGTCATAAACATAGTTAACATTAAAAATAATTTTCTCATTTTTTCCTTCTCCTAATTTTGCAATTCCTCACAGAAGCGAGGAATTGCTTATTATTATTAATTAACTAAGCAGGAATTTTAATAGTTATTTTGGAGAAAACAAAACACTATTCACTGCTTGGAAAATTAATATTTTTTATTTTAATAAAATCATTTTGTTAGTAACATTGATTTTATCTGTTTTAACATTGTATAAATAGATTCCGCTAGGAACTGTTTTTCCTGCTTTATCTTTTCCATTCCAAATTGCCGAATGTGTTCCTGCATTTAATTTTTCAGAAAGTGTTTGTTTTACAAATTCACCTTTTGCATTGTAAATTGTTATTTTTACATTACTTGCTTCAGATAAATTGAATCTAATTTCTGTAGTAGGATTAAATGGGTTTGGATAATTGCCTAATACTTCGTCTTTCAATTCTAAATCATTATCTGCATCACTGTTTTCATATATTGCTGTAATTTCTTCTGATTCATAACCATCATAAACAGCTGTTACAGAATAAGTAATTGGACCTTCAGTAAGATCAAAATCATTATAGAAAAGTGCTAGTTGTTCAGATAAAAGTTCACCTTCTTTGTAAAGACGATAATTATCTACATCAAATTCAGGAGCATCCCAACTAATCATTACACCGGTAGTTCCAATTTCAAGAAAACTTATATTTGATGGAGCAGGTAAAGTTATTTCAGTTGTAGCGCTTTCAGATGGATCAGATTCGTTATCTCCATATAGTGCAACAATATAATATGTATATTCTCCGCCATCTAAACTTTCATCTTGATAAGAGAATATTGGGAAATTAGTACAATCAATTTCTTCAATCATCTCATCATTACGATAAATTTTATATCCTGTAAGAGCTCTGGAATCAAAGCTCCAACTAAGTTCGATATTATTTACATCATAGATTTCCAATTGTAAATTTTGAGGAACAGATGAATCCGGAATTTCAACAGCACCAAGAGCTTTCAGGCAGAAATTTGCTGTTCCGTTATAGCTTGGATCATTAAATTGATATCCATATAAATCTAACCATTCGCCGTTTTCATTTTTATAAAAACTTTCGCCTTCATTTGCTGTAGAAGGAACAATTGTTCTGTAGGAAGCACCTAAAAGAACGGGTACTTCGGAAGTTCTATCAATTGGTTGTCCACCGTTAGAAAATGAAACATAAAGATAAAAATCTTCATTAGCTTCTAAATTTACAGGTTGATCGAAATTTACTGTGTGAAATCCTTTATATTCTTGAGTTCCACTTACACTTGCCAATTCGTTTTGTAATACACCATCTATAAAATCATCATAAATTTTTACAGTGTAATCCACATCATCATCATTGCAGAAAAAACTTGCTGCTTGAATTATTTCAAATTCTTCAGTTTGGAAAGCATTAAAAGCTTCGTCAATATCTTCCAAAGTATCTCTCCAACCATGATAATCGTGATAAAAAACTGTATCGTATCTCATTGGTTCTACGTTTCTAAAAGAAACCGCACCCATTTCAGGTTCTTGAGTCGCCCATTTATCATAGTAAGAAATCCAGAAATATCCACCATCACCCCAGCCGGTTCCCCAACTGTTTTTTACTATCCAAGCACCTGGCTCCGGAGCTTGTGTAACGTGATTGTCATCCCATCCTACAACAGTAATCGCATGGTTAGGAAGCATCTGATTAGATGCAGGTTGATAATGATTTATTCCGCTCATAAATTGTTGATCATAAGCCATGCAGATGCCAATAGCACCAGTTTCCATAATTGCGTATTTAATTGTGTTTATATTTTCTAAATTTTCTCCGGATACAAACCACACAACATCGCGTGGATAATAATAATGATAGGAACCATTTTCATAATCGGGAGCGTAACCGAAAGATTGACCGTCAATATCTCTTACAGCTCCGTCCCCACGAGATAAATACGCAGTAGATACGAGATAATCACCACCCATATGAACTTCCAAACCACTGCCTGAAGTAGGAGTTGCATCAGCATTGAAATGTTGATTAAAGCCATTCCACCAATCCAGATGATATTCGGCTAAATTTGGTTCTCCTGTTTCATCAGCTTCACTCCAAGCGTTTGTCATTAAAAGATTACTTTCAATAGCAGCCATTGTTCCGTGAGTCCAGCATGTACCACCTTGCTGATTTCTAACGCCTGTTACATAATTTTCACCATTATAATCACGTAAATCAAATTGTGCTGGTGGATCAGCTAATAAGCTTAAGCCAATTCCCAAAATAATTAAAGCTAGGAAAATTTTTTTCATAGTTCCTCCGATCTATTTTTTTTATTTTTCTATAAAAGTTTTGTATAAATATACAGATAATGTTCCAAAATTATTATTATTTTTATTTTGTCATAGTTTTGTTGTTAATTATAGTAAAAAAAAATAGTGGTGATCAATTTTCCAATTTATTATCGGCTTGAATCCAAGCGCGAATACCACCTTCTAAATCTGCAAAATTATTAAATCCCATTTCATACATTATTTGCAAAGCATTCCCGCTTCTATTTCCACTTCTACAATATATAAGGTAATGTTTTTCTTTATCTAGCTCTGATAGGGTGGTAATGAAGTTCTTGTCATAATAATTTATCAATAAAGCATTTTTGATATGTCCCTGGTTATATTCATCCGGAGTACGAAT
>JAMOPB010000040.1 GCA_027064945.1 Candidatus Cloacimonadota bacterium | reverse complement strand
GATAGAGCACTGGAAGCCAGCTTGGAAGATAACTTCCTTTATGTTGTTAGTAATAGTGGTGATTCTCCTGGTTTGCTTTCAAAAATAGATTTATCAAATTATCTAAATCCTCAATTTGTTGGATATACGAATATTGATGGAATACCAAATTCAATTTCCACTTCAGGAGATCACGCTTATATAGCAGCTGGCAATAGTGGCTTGCTTGTAGCTTATATTACTCCTATGATTCCTGCTGTAGTAACAAATGTAAGCACTGGTGGAATTGCCAGAAAAGCTACAGTTGATGGGCTTTATGCTTATGTAACAAATGGACTGGATGGTTTTTCTATTTTTGACATCTCTTCTCCTTCCGATCCTGAATTGATCTCTTCTTTCCCATCTACCGGACTTGCCAATAATATCGCAGTAGAAAATGGCATTGCTTGCATTACTAATGGAGAAAACGGAGCTGATATTTTTGATATAAACGATCCTAATAATCCTATATTTATTACAAATTTCCCCGCTGAAGGATTTATATATGATGTTGCAATACAAGAAAATTATATCTATTTAATAGATAAAGATAATGGAGTAATCATTTTGGATATTACAGATGTTAATAATCCATATCAAATTGGTAATTTTTCGATGCAAACAGAGCCTGTATCTGTCTGCAATTTTGGTAGTTATCTTTTTATTACAGATAATGAGGGATTTAAAATTATTCAAGTTAGACCTTAAAAAAAATATAAAACAGGGAGGAATTATGAAAAAGTTAATGTTTATTTTTCTTATTGTGGTTAGCCAATTGGCATTTGCTGATACACCCATACCGGGGGGACCAACTAGTGGCAATTGGGTTAGTACCGGTAGTCCATATCTAATTCAGGGGGATATTGTCGTTCCGGCTGGTGCAACACTTACAGTTGATGCAGGTGTTAGCATAATCTTTGAAGGCCATTATAGTTTTACAGTTAATGGAGAACTTAATATTAATGGTACAGATGGTAATTTAGTAATTATTTCAGCTTCGGACCAAGATACCGGATGGGCAGGACTTAGATTTGATAATTCTACAGCCAATTCCATAATTAACTACACAGCTATCAGTTATGGAAAGGCAACCGGCTCTTCACCTGAATATCGTGGTGGTGGTATCTATGTTGAAGCAACTGACAATCTTACCATTAGCAACAGCATAATTACAAATTGTAGCGCTATTGGCAATGGTGGAGGAATGTTTATAATTGATTCTGATATCACAATCGATAATTGCAGTATTTTAGATAATATTGCAGGCAGTGGTGCAGGACTTTCTATCTCAAACTCAAATCCTACAATTTCGAATTCTATGATAAAAAACAATGTTTCTACCTATGATGGTGGTGGTTTATATATTGCTAATTCAGATATCGATATTTCTTTCACAGAAATCAGTGATAACTCTACCGAGTGGAACGGTGGTGGTATTTGCACATTCAATAATACCAATGTTTCATTAGAAAGTGTAACAATTACAAACAATCTGGCAAACTTATCCGGTAGTGGATTGGCCAATAGATACAATTCCACCGTAACTATCATAAATTCCATTCTTTATGGAAATGCATTTAATAATATTGATAACCAGAACTCTTGCAGTGTAAGTGCAACATATTCTGATTTGCAATTTGCAGAAAATGAAGCTTTTTTTGGAGTTGGTTGTATTGATGCTGATCCATTATTTGATGCAAATTATCATCTTACATGGGCGGATATCCCTACTCCGAATGAAACAAAATCACCTTGTATCGATTCAGGAAATCCTGCATATTCAGATCCTGATGGTACTATTGCCGATATGGGAGCTTACTACTTAGCTCAAAACGGTATTCGCGGGACTGTATCATTAAATGGAGGAACCGGACAAGTTACAGACGTAACAATCACAGCAACTAACACAACTTCTCCTGATTCTGTTGATACAACTTCACCTGACGTAGATGGCAATTTTTTATTAAATGTTCCTGAAGGTAACTATGATGTTTTGGTTTATTTGGAAGGATACAATACACAACACTATTTTGATATAAATGTTTCGGATGAAATTTATGTTCTACAGCATATCGAACTTACTCCTCCACCTTCAGGATTTGTTTCCGGACAAATTACCTTGGAAGGTACCGGCAACATTGAAGATGTTATAATTTCAGCCGGTGGAGAACAAACAAGTCCTTATGTTGTTGAAGATGATTATGGTAATCAAACTTGGCATTATCTTTTGGAACTCGCTCCGGGAACTTATGATGTAATGGCTTCTTTAGCAGGTTATCAAAATGCCGTTATCAGTGATGTAAATATTCAGCCTTCTCAAGAAGTAGAAAATCAAGATTTTCACTTAATTTTAGTTGAATATTTTGGTTCTGTGGAAGGTACAGTGGAACTTGTTGATGGATCAGGAAATATTACGGATGTTATCATTTCATGTGATGGAATTACTACACATCCTGCTGCTGACGGTACATATTTCTTGGAAAATGTTCCTGCCGGTAATTTTAAAAACATTGTAGCTTCTTTAACAGGATATAGTCCTGTAACTCTTGACAATGTTTCAATAATTAGCGATCAAATCACAGGTAACATTGATTTCAAATTATTACCTTGGGATGTTGCTACAGGAAACTTTTATGCCACAACAATGTATCTTACAACTACTTTCGACGGCGATTTCATACGTGGTATTGATAGAAATACTCAATTAGGAGTATTTGACATTAATGGCGAATGCCGGGGAGTAGCTACCTGGATGCCGGGAAATCACCCTCAATGGGGCAGTTATTTTTCTTCTGAAGGATATTGGTTTCTTACAATTGTAAGTAGTGATAATTCAGGAACTGAGCTACTTAATTTCAAAGTATATGATTCGGAAGATAATGTAACTTACGATTGCTCAGAATCTTTCTTCTTCCCAACTGATCCAAGTAACGATTTTAGTATGAATCTTACTATTCCATCTTTACCTCATGATCAGACTTACGATTTAATTCAAGATTGGAATTGGATTTCTACTAATCTAATGCCTACTTCTTCAGCTATAAGCGATGTATTTGATGTATTAGAACCATTATCAAATACATCTTCAGATTTAGCAATCAGCACTAAAGGTGCATCTTCTTTATATGATCCAATCACCCTAAATGACTGGATCGGTGATTTAACATTTATCGATTCATATACCGGCTATAAACTCCATGTTCCTACTGATTATCCGGATTTTACAATTTCAGGCACAAAAATAAATCCAATTATAACTCCAATTCTCCTCGAAAATGGATATGATGAAGCTACAAATAATAGCGGATACAATTGGATTAGTTATTTACCTTATGAAGAGCTTGATTTAGATACAGCATTACAAAGTTTATCTATTCCGGATTCATCAATTATCAAAACACAAAATCTATCAGCTGTGTATTACGGAGGTTGGATTGGAGATCTTACAACAATGGAACCGGGAAATGCCTATCTACTTAAATGGCATGAAGCGATGGATCCTGAAGAACCTATATACTTAACTTATCCATTGGAAACTACAAGATCTGCTGTTGTAGAAAGTTATAAGCCACAAGTAGATTGGCAAGTAACTGCAGGTAACGAGCACAGCATGATTGTTATGGCAGAAATTGAAGGAGATCAAGATATCTCTGTGGGCTTATTCGATAAACAAGGAATTTGCCATTCTATTGGTAAACCAATACAAAATTTCTGGTATTTCACAGTAACAGAAAGTGATACTGAACTTTACTTTAAAAAGGTAGATAATCAAACTAGAAATGAATTTATTTCTAAGAACAGTATTTTGTTTAGTGCAGATGCTGTAATCGGAAATCCTAAAGAACTTATTAAGATCGATTTTAGAGATGAAGAAGAAAATGTAGTTGAATTGCCTGTTATTTTGGAACAAAATTCACCAAATCCATTTAATCCTAGCACAACTATTCGCTTCCAAATTCCAAATAAATCTTACACAAAATTAGAAGTATATAATAGTAAAGGTCAAAAAAT
>JAMOPB010000039.1 GCA_027064945.1 Candidatus Cloacimonadota bacterium | reverse complement strand
TTTACGCTTATGAATTAGACGGAACAATCTGCAACGGTTTTCCAATCTCATTACCGGGAGGCGGGACATTGAATGCCTGCTTATCAGATTTAGATGGTGATAATGCTTTGGAAATTTTCGTAAATGTGCGAAATAGTCCAAACGGATGGGTTTATGTTTATCATGGAGATGGAACAATTGCTGATGGTTGGCCTGCAGATTTAAATGATATACCCGGTGCAAGTATTTCTGTAGCAGACCTTGATAATGACGGATCAAAAGAAGTAATTGCATTATCTTACAACGGCTTAAACGTTTTTGATGCAAATGGAAATATGCTGGACGGTTTTCCTTTTAGTGAACCCGGAACAACTATTTCATATTCACAACCAACAATCTATGACATAGATTCAGACGGAGATAAAGAGATTATTTATGGTGCTTGCACAGATACCGGTGGTAAAGTATTTGTTTTCCATCATGATGGAACAATTGCAAATGGTTGGCCACAAGAAACAAGCAGTTGGATTTTTGCTTCAGTAGCATTGGGAGATATAGATCAAAACGGTTCTATCGATTTGGTAGTTGGAGATCAAGTTTCATCAAATGAAGCATCAAATTTCATTTACGCTTGGAATGCATTAGGAGAGCCATTAGAAAATTTCCCGGCAGGTCCTACCTATGCTATTTACACTCAAGCTGCAATTGCAGATATCGATGGAGATGAACAAGTAGAAATCATGATCGATGATAATCGTTTCGCTTGGGGATATGAATGTTACAATCATGACGGCTCTCATAATGATGAATGGCCATTAGCTTGCGGAACAATTTGGTCATCTACCACAATGATGATAACTCCTGTATTGGGGGATTTTAATAATGATGGTTATCTAAACATTACCGGTGCAGCTACCGATATTGTAAATTGGGCAGTTGAAGAATACGTTTGGGATACAACCACAATTTGGAATCCTGCTCTTGCATATTCCATTATTGATGGATTTAATATTCAACATGATGGCGTTTTTAATTTTTCTGATGGACTTGAATCCCCTTCAAATTGTCAGGCAGAAATACAAAATTTCAACGATATCTATTTTAGTTGGGAAGCTCCCGAATCTACTACTCCCGAAAGCTACAATTTATGCATTAATGAAGCTATAATCGCAAATGTAACTTCCACTGATTACACTTATTATGCTCAACCGGAAGGAATTTATAATTTTAGCATTTATGCAGTTTACCCTGATGGGCAAATTTCTTCTTCTGTAGATTTTAATCAAATCGAGATAGTTTTACCAAGCCCGGAATTCCTAACCTGTGATAATAGTGATACCTCCGTAGTACTTGCATGGTCATTCAATCGGAATTTTGAATATTTCAAAATCTATAGGGATCAAATTGAAATAGCTCAAGTAGAAACTACTTCCTATCAAGACTTGGATGTTGCAGCAGGTGAATCTTATGATTATTATGTAACAAGCGTGTTTAGCGGAGGATATGAATCTTCCCCATCAAATATTATTACAGTCGATGTTGTAAGTTCTGATTCCACTCCTGATTTTTCTACCCGATTAAGAAACGTTTATCCGAATCCATTCAATCCTACCACAAGTATCAATTTTTTTCTAAAAGATAATTCACACGTAAGATTGGATATTTACAATGCACGTGGAAATCTGATACAAAGCCTTTTAGATGAAACGTTACCTTCAGGTGAACATCAAATTAATTGGAACGCAACGAATTGTGCCAGCGGAATTTACTTAATCAAACTCAAAATCAATGATGATAAAATATTCAATACAAAAGCCTTACTGCTAAAATAATTTTTATAGAGCACGCTACTTTAAGCTTGCTCTATTTTTTTTAGATAAAATCACAAAATTGGATGAAATGAATTTGATATTTTCTAACCAAAATAATTTCGCTAACACATATAAAATGTTAGATTGAATAACTGTTTTATCCACTGAAAATAATCTCTCGTTTCATTTCTTAGAAAAAAGTAAATCTTGACCTACAAAACAGCTTTGAATAATAAATCTCAATAAAAAAAAACAAAGGAAATTAAATGTCAACTGTAATAATTAGTTTTATAGCAATGCTAAATCCTTTTGCATTGTTTTTATATTTAGAACCGATAATGGATGATTTAAGCAATAAATCTTTCACCAAAGTTCTAACCAAAGCTACAATGATCTCAGCCATAATCTTAGCATTATTTGTTTTTTCCGGCGATCATATTTTCCGAAATGTATTTCACATCAATTTTGAATCTTTCCGTATTTTCGGTGGAATTATCATATTTACTTTTGCTTTCCAATTTATCATCAAAGGTCACAAAGCTTTTATCACTATGAAAGCAAATCTGGATGACCTCGCATCTGAGATTGCTTTGCCATTTATGGTTGGAGCCGGAACGATCTCACTTTCCATATTAATGCGAAACACTTTAGACCTTCCCAGATCAATGATCTCATTAGCAATATCTTTAACTGTAAATTTTATTATTATAATTCTTCTAAAAGCGTTTAAAGATAATATTGCCCGAAAAAAGTTTAAAGTTTTATTTGATAAAGTTATGGAAATTTCACTTAGAATAAATGGTTTTTTCTTAGGTGCAATCGGAATTGATATGATTATAAGCGGTTTAAAAGTAGCCATTTTTTAAATATTATGAATGATATAATTAAAGAAGAACTGATCCGTATTGGAAACGAATTATGGATGCAAGGTTTCACTCCGGCAAATGCAGGAAATTTCTCTGTTAAGTTAGCAGACAACACTTTGCTTTGCACTGCAACAGGAGTTAGTAAAAATCAACTTACTAAAAAATCAATCATTAGAATAGATCTTCAAGGCAACCCTATCGATGAAAATAATGATTTTTCTCCTTCAAGTGAGATAAAAATGCATATTGAGGCATACAAGTGCAGACCTGATATTCGGGTTGTATTGCATGCTCATCCTATTTACGCCACAACATTTGCTTCAATTGGAAAAGATCTAAATGATAATATTTTACCTGAAGCAACATTACAACTTGGCTCTATTCCTGTAGCAAAATATGGAACTCCGTCAACAAATGACCTTTCTAAATCAATAATCAAACCATTACAAACTTCTGATGCTGTTCTTTTGGAAAATCACGGAGTTATTGTCGTTGCAGAAAACTTAAAAATGGCTCAATTCAAAATTGAAATATTAGAGCATTATTGCCACGTTTTATATAACCTGAATAATCTAAATCAGAGCAAACGTCTAACCGATAGCCAAGTCTTGCAATTAATAGAATTACGAAAATCTAATAAACTTCCTGGAAGAGCATTGATAAAATATTCCAACGAAGAAATTCAGTTTAAATAACCAAAAAATAAGGAAGTTAGTAATTGCCAAAAGAAATTAAACAGAGATGCTCTTGGGTAAATCTTAAAAATGAATTGTATATAAAATATCATGATGAAGAGTGGGGGATCCCGGTTCATGATGAACGAAAACTTTTTGAAATGTTAATTTTGGAAGGTGCTCAAGCAGGACTTTCATGGGAGACTGTTCTTAAAAAAAGAGAGAATTACAGGAAAGCTTTTGATAATTTCAATCCACATAAAATCTCAAAATATGATGAAGCAATAGAATCCGAATTACTTATGAATAAAGGGATTATTCGAAATCGCTTAAAAATTAAATCGGCTATTCAAAATGCAAAAATTTTCTTACAAATCCAAAATGAATTTGGAAGTTTTGATAAATATATTTGGGGATTTGTAAATTATAAACCTATACAAAACAATGTCGGATCTTCTTCTGAACTCATGCCTAAAACAGAACTATCAGATAATATTTCTAAGGATTTGAAAAAAAGAGGAATGAGTTTTGTCGGTTCAACAATTATTTATTCTTTTATGCAATCCATTGGAATGGTGAACGATCATGAAATTTCCTGCTTTAGATATAAAGAATTGATTCAATCGGTTTAGTTGCTTAATTGGTTGAACCGGTTTACCGGTTAATTCTTTCTTCCCTTACTTCGCTACATTTTCCATCCTTTTTTTGATAAC
>JAMOPB010000038.1 GCA_027064945.1 Candidatus Cloacimonadota bacterium | reverse complement strand
GGTATATGCAAGTCCATTTCCTTTATAAGCCAGAATGTTATTTTTTATTTTTATATTATCGGAAGACTGAACTGAAAGTGCACTTCCACGAGTTGCATTCACATAAACATCATAATTGTTTTCTATAACGGAATTATTGTGGTAGAAATCCACATATTGGCAGTCATAAATTTTATAACCGGACAAACCTGAGATTTGATTATCATAAGCTTTAAGTGTGTTATTGTAAATAAGAATCGGTTCACTTTCCGTGCCATCAGAACTGCTTATTTGGAACAGAGTGTAGCCGTGATAATAATCTTGGAATCCATGTGTTATCATCGTATTATTGTATATTTTTGTCTGCCCGTCAGCATAAGATATTTGAACAGCAGTCGTAAAATCTGTCATTGTATTATTGTAAATCTGCATTGAATTAGAAGAACAGCTAATCGGATATTTTGTTCCGATAAAATTATTGCTTCCAATTTGAAGACCGCTATTATCACCATTGTAATATCCATAATGAGCATAACCATATTTACTGTTTTCAATGGTGTTCCCGTAAATTATTCTGGAAGTAAATGAATTGTATTGTCCATAAAAAATATTATTTCTATCACCATAATTTGCATCACTATCACTATGGAGTGTATTGGAATTTATTTGAATATGATCGGCATCACCTTGAATTCGGAAGATAGTATTGTAATAATTACTTTCAGTTGTAGATTGGATAGTTAAATCTCTAAAAATTATATGATCTGTTCCATTTAGGAAAACAACATAATTGGAATCATTAACTGTGGGACCAAACTGCCAAATTACATCGGAATCTGTTTCCGTGGCAGATTTGAAGACAACTTTATTGGTGGCATCTGTTCCATAAATCTGTTTAAATTCTACCTGTTCGGTGTAAGTTCCTGTTTCCACCAAGAAAGTTACCGGTCCGGAAATTCCTCGATAAGAAAGCGCATAAGCTGCATCTGTGAAAGATGAAAAATCTGCTCTTGATGATCCTATGGTGTAAGTTCCGTTCAAAGGATCAGCTCCGGAAATATAGCTGAATTCATCTGCTCCAATACAAATCGGATCTGTTCTGTATTGTCCGTCCATATCTGTATCGATTATCGATGAAATATCTACTCCTTTTCCGTATAAAACAGGAGAATCAGTATGCATATTTGCTGTAAAATATGGGAAAGTAGAAATATTATTGGTTGAAATTCCCATCATAGTATGCATTTCTTCCAGATTGGAGTAATTTGTTCCGCCTAATTTCATAAGATAAGCACCCTCGCTGTAAATATCATTATAATCAAAAGCAGAAGTAAAACTGTTATTGCCTACATCGAATGATTTTGCAGTACCTTTTACAGCAAAGATGTTATTTTTAAATAAATTGGTTCCGTAATCGTAATATGAATAAACTGCATTTCCATCGCCTTCTACTAAAATACTGTTATAAACCACATCATAATTACTGATGTTGATGTTCATGCCGTTACTGCTGGAGCAGTTTGTCATTTTGATGGTATTATTGGCAATTAGTCCTCTTGATTCAGGAGATTCACCACCGGTGCAGCTTGAGATATAAATTGCATCGCCGTATCCATTCAATTTAAAAATATGATTTCCGATAAAGCGTAAATTGCCGTTGCAAGTAGTTGCTTTCAGCGGATAATAATTATCATTAAAAGTATTACCACGGATCTCAGGAGAATTTACATATAATAGGTTAATTCCTATAAAATTGTTATTGAAGGCACAATTCCAAATGTCTAAACCTGAAGAAGTATTATTATTATCCCCGTACATATAAATAGCAGAGCTACCGTTATTAAAAGTAGTATTAATATCTGCATTTACGATTTTAGCATTTTTTATGTATATCAAATCTTTGCTGCGATTATCAGATGTGGTAAATGGAGCGGTAATACTGCCTCCTAAGATACGGAAATCGTTATAACCATTTATGTCAAATACGCGAGAATAATCTGTCCCTTGTGCTTCTAAGGTGAGATATTCAAAGTCGTAGAAAGTAGTTCCACCCATAAGTCGGAAAATATAATTGTCATCTTCCGATGTAGCTGAATAAACAAGATCAGGATCTCCGGTTCCCAAAGCAATTGTTACAAAATTTGAACCTGAACTTGATGGAACATTATAAAGTTTATAATTTCCGGAATAATTCCCATCGAAAAGATCGAAATGAACAGAGCCATTGGCTCCTTTAATTAAAAGATCTGCAATAGCATCCTGTAAATTATCATAATCGTATCCTGTGCCAATATTGTAAGTTCCACTTAAAGGAGTGGTATTCGCAGGATCTGCAGCAAATTCATAACAGCCAATATCAGGAGTGGAAGAATCACGCGGATTGCCGTTAATATCTTCAGTTACTAAAGCAATATGTGTACCTTTCCCATCTATCCAAGGAGAATGACTATGCAAAGGTGGATTATCATAAAATCCGGGATATACAGAAACCGAATGAGCATTTTCTCCAAATCCACTTTGAAATTGGGAAAGAGTGTAATAGATAGTTGGGTTGTAATAACCATTCCTGATTAAAAATCCTCTTCCGGCAAAAATATCATTATAATCCATCAGCATATCATTAGAATCTACCGAATTGAAATAGATGGAATTTCCTAATCCAAGATTTGCAAAAATATTGTTTTTGACGAAGTGATTAGTTGCACCCAGAAGTGAAAACGCATAAGAATTATTACTGGAAGCTGAATCTTCAATTCTTACGCTGTTGTAATATGCTTCCGAATTTCCTGAATTATCAAAAGTGAGACCTTTAGCTAATCCGTAATTTCCTGACCAAGCATTCCCATCTACATTTATAGAATTATTATAAACATCAGCATAAGAAGAATAATAAATATAAATTCCCGAAGCATGAGTATTAATGTCGTTTTTGCTAATATTAGCAGATGATGAATTGTTTATTTTTATTGCGTCATTACAATCGGTAATGCTGTTACCTTGGATAACAACACTTGGTACATAGGTAAGTTCGATAGCTTTCATTTGATTATAGAACAGATTGTTTTTAATCAATACGTCGAAAAAGTTACTTGAGTTATTTCCATATAAATATACTCCGTAATACGAGTCTTGAAAATAATTCGCTAAAATTTCGAGATGGAATATTGTTTGAGAACTTGATAATTGGGCGTTGATAATATTGGAATAACTCTGATTGTATCCCAAACTATAAAATTTGTTAAAGCGGATTCTAATATCAGAAGTTCCATCTTTTAAATCAAAAATTGTTCCAAGATTTGTGGTACCTTCTGCTCGGAAAGTCAAATAATGAAAATCAATGTAGTCGGCTCCATCTAAACGAATGATGTAGTTATCTGTAGAAGAAGTTGCAGAATGAGATATTATTACGTCATCGACATCTCCACTTTCCGAACTAAAGCTAATTATTGAAGTGTCGCTTGTTCCTGCGATTTCAGGAATAATTACCTGTTCATCATAAGTTCCGGTTCTGATATGAAAAGACGTGTTGCCATTTACGCCGTTTGCTATTAAATCGTTAACAGCATCATTAATAGTCGCATAATCAGGCGTAGCGCCACCAATAGTATAAGTTCCGCTCATTGGAACAGCCATAAGACTAACTGAGATTCCAACGATAAATAAAACAAAGATTTTTCTCAAATTAAGCATAAAACCCCCTTAATGTTTTTGCTAAAATAGTTTACTTCATATTTTTTTTCTATATTTTTTCTTTTTTTTTATAATTAACATCAATACTACAAAAAATATAAAATAAATGGATAGTTGATTATGTCAAATATTTTATAGGTAAAATGTTTTGTTATTTTATTAAAAAAACATCATAAAAAACGGATTGAAATTTAAATAGTGCGCATTGGGAAAGGATTATATGAGTTAAATGAAAATTATAAATTCAAAAAAAATATGGGAAGACTTAAACTATTAATACTATATTTCCAATAAAATTAATTAAATAACTCCGGTTGATGAATACTGTCTTGACTTAAAAATATTAGTTTTTTAAATGGAACAAATTCAATTTTAGAG
>JAMOPB010000037.1 GCA_027064945.1 Candidatus Cloacimonadota bacterium | reverse complement strand
GAAAGCAAAAAGATTAAAATCATCTTTGCGAAATTCCACACATTCGCCTTCACGCATATTTACAAGATTTTTTGTAAAACGCAATACTGCTGTTAAATCTGAAGAAGCTAAACCAAATTTATTACCGTCTATAGTTCCCACGCCAAAATATAGGCTGCTTCCGGCTTTGATAGCATAGCTATATTCAGTAATAGGATCCACTATCACAGCGGCATAAGAACCTACCATTTTATTAGCAGCACGAATAATAGCGTTTTTCATAGCTTTTCTACGGTTAGATTCTTTTTCCTGGTCTTTTGCTGAGAATCTTTCCAATTCATTGTCAAAAAAATGTTCAACTGTATGAACTAACATTTCGCCATCATTATCACTTACTACGTTATGCCCTTCCGATAGTAAAAATTCTTTTAACTCGCGTGTGTTGGTAATATTCCCATTATGTGCTCCGTAAATATGTCTTTTACAGTTCACTTCATGCGGTTGCGCATTTCTTTTTGTAACACTACCAAAAGTAGCCCATCTTACTTGACCACAGAAGATTTTCCCTTCCTGGTTTTCCATACCCAAAGTTTTCACTAATGTACTTGGTTTTCCAACATCTTTTAGAAGCGTAACCTTTTTTTTATCATTTTGGAATGCTCCTCCTGTAGAATCATAACCACGATATTCCAATGCCTTCAAAAGAGTAGATGCATATTTTCCTAAATCAACTGAAGTCTTATGCAAGCTCATGCCCAAGACACCGCAACCAATACCAAAAATTGGCACAGGAATAGTAATTTTAAAGTTTCTCATTTGTAATTAACCCCTATTTTTTTCTATGATATATTTTGCTATTTCATAATCGAATGGATCTGTAATTTTAAAGTTTTCGGCACCAACCTCCAACACATGTACAGGATATTCATAATATTCCATAATAGAAGAATCATCAGTAAATTCTATTTTATTTTCCAATGCAGTACTTGTGCAATTATATATTAATTGATATTCAAAAATTTGTGGAGTAAGTGCCTTGAACAATTTTTCACGTGGAATTGTTCTAAGAATTTGACCACCTGCAACTTGTTTAATCGTATTTTTCACCTTTGTTACAGGAACAACTGCTTTGTATTTTTGTGCTGCATTGATCAGATTTGTAATATCCTCATCTTTCACAAAAGGTCTCACTCCATCATGAATCATTACAAAATCTGTATCGTTCGGGCATTTTTTCAAAGCATTAAAAACAGAATTTTGTCTTTTCGCTCCACCTTTTGCAAAAATAAGATTTGCATCAGGATATGTTTTCCTCAAATCCTGTTCTACTTCTTTACCTTCTTCTGAAGGTAAAGAGATTACGATTGCATCAATATCATTATTATTGATAAATTTCTCTACTGTATATTGTAAAATACTTTTACCTGCGATATGCAAAAATTGCTTTTTCTTAGCGCTTTTCATTCGCTTACCACTACCGCCGGCAGTTATAATTGCTGTTATTTTCATAAATTACTCTCCAAATCCCAAGAGAGAATATCATCAAAATCAGGTCAAGAAAAAGTATTGTTTGGAAACTCTCATGAAATTTTAAAAAAAATAAGCCACTGCAAAGCAGTGGCCGAATTTTTGTTTTTTTAGATTAATAAACTTATTTATTCTATTTCTTATTTATTGCTGCAATAGCCATTTCAGCAGCTTTAATTAATACATACTTTGTTGGAGCAGTAGTCAATAATGGATGTGTTCCAATTTGGAAACAAACCATTTCATAAACTGTTACTTGTTTTTGAATTGCAAGAGCTAAAACGTTTATCAATTCTCCAACAGATTTACCACCATACATTTCTCCACCGATAATTTTCCCATCTCCGGGAGAAACAATCAATTTCACACATAATTTACTTGCATCTTCAATAGTTCCGGGATGTCTATCTACATCACTAAAACGACCAACTACATACTCAATTTGTGTTTGTTCAGCAATTTGTTCAATAGCTCCGGCAGAAGCAAAAGCAACTTTATGGATTTCTGTAGAGAAAACAGAGATTGTATTTGGGAAATTACGAATAAGATTAATGCTAAAGAGATTATATCCCAATATTCTAGCTTCAGCGGTTGCTGTAGAAGCTAACATGATATTATCTGTTCTTCCTGTAATAAATCCACTTGTAGAAGAACAATCACCAATTGCAAAAATATCTTTTTTATTAGTTCTAAGATAATTATCACAATTTATTGCATTGTTATCATTAATTGATAATCCGCTTTCACGTGCTAAAGCAGTATTCGGCTTATATCCAATAGAGGCAATTACAACATCAGCATCCAATTTTCTTCCATCAGCCAATTCGATTCCACTTACTTTTCCATTTTCACCTAAGATTCTTTTAACTACATTCCCGCAATAAAGTTTCACACCACTAGCTTCGATAAGTTCATCCGTAATCTTTGTAGTTTGCTCTGAAAACGCTCTTGATAAGCAATGGTTTTCCATCTCAATCAAACTAACTGTTTTATCAGAGAATCTTGCTAACTGCTCTGCAACTTCCACTCCGATAAAACCACCACCAATAACAATTATGTTCTTAGCATTTTTAGTGATTTCCATTGCTTTTGCAATATAATCATAATCTTTTTTAATATAAAGAACATTTTCTAAGTCGTATCCTTCGATAAAACTAGGAACCGTAGGGATTGATCCTGTTGCGAAAACTAATTTATCAAATTTTACTGTTTCACCTTTCTCTGTTTTTAATACTTTTTCATCAGGATCTAATTCGTTTACTTTATCGATCCATAATTCACCACCAAGATCTACAAAAGATTTTGGTCCCATGGCATTTTTACTTACATCTTCCAAATCATGAAAAAGATATGGAATACCGCAAGGAACTAAACCTTTAGGTTTTTCAGTAATCATTAAAAAAGATTTTTCAGGATTTTGTTTTTTCCCGGTTACTCCTACAATGATTCCCGATGGTCCACCACCGATTACTACAACATCATAAAATTTCATAAATTCCTCCTAATAGCTTTTTATATATGATTTTGTCCTTATTATTTGCGAGGCACAGGTTTTGATCCTTCCCAAACTACACGTCGGAAATTAAGCGGATCTGTATTACCTTCGGAATTAATTAATAATACTTTGGAATTTTTATCCAATTTCAATTTTTCTCGCAGCTCTTTTAGATCAGGATTTAGCATAATATGCTTCAAAGTAGAAAGCGTAACAGCTCCTGATTCTCCACTTACAACAAATGGATCTCCTTTTAGTGGAACAGCATACATACGCATTCCTTCAGCAGATATATAATCAGGAACGGAAATAAAAACATCAGCGGATTCAGAAAGGACTTTCCATGCAATAGGGCTAGGATCACCACAGGCTAATCCGGCCATAATAGTATCTAATTCTCCCGGGAAATTATGAGGTTTCCCGTCACCAATTTTCATACTATTATAAAGGCAAGCAGCTTTATCAGGTTCTACAATTGCACTGATTGGAGCTTTATCTTTTAACAATGCGTGGTAATGACCAATAATTGAAGCGGCTAATGCTCCTACACCGGCTTGAACAAACACATGAGTAGGATACAAAACGCCTTGAGCAGAAAATTGTTCTTGTATTTCCGATACAATTGTTGTATACCCTTGCATAATCCAAGTTGGAATCTCTTCATATCCCGGCCAAGATGTATCGGAAATAATCTCCCATCCATTTTCTTTAGCATCTTTACTTATTTGTTCTACAGCATCATCATAATTACCATCGATAACTTTAACAGTTGCACCGTAACTTCTAATTGCATCTATTCTGGGTTGAGAAGTATTCTTATGAACATAAATAACAGATTTATGCCCTAATTTATTAGCAGCCCAAGCTACTCCTCTTCCATGATTACCATCGGTTGCAGTTGCAAATGTAATTTCTCCTGTAAGTGATTTTATCTTATCGGAGATCATCTCTTCATAAGTGAATTCTCCGGTTAAACCCAAACGTTTTTTTAAAAAACGATAAATAGCATAAGAACCGCCAAGAACTTTAAATGAATTTAAATTTAACCT
>JAMOPB010000036.1 GCA_027064945.1 Candidatus Cloacimonadota bacterium | reverse complement strand
AACTCCATCAGTCTCCATTTCACTGATTTCGTTAGTTTTCATATTTTTAAGTTTTACAGCGTTCACGCTTGTATCACCTAAAAATTCTACGATTTCAGTATCTAAGATAAATGAAATTTTCTCATTTTTCTCAGCTTGCTCAATAGCGTGTTGAGATGCTTGGAAATGATCAAATTGATGAACAATAGTTACTGATTTTGCATATGTTGTCAGAGATACTGCTTCTTCCAAAGCACTATTTCCACCACCGGTGACAATGATATCTTTTCCTGTATAGAAATCTCCGTCACAAGTTGCGCAGTAACTAATTCCTAAGCCTTTAAATTCTTCTTCACCGGGGACATTTAATTTTCTTGGAGTTCCGCCTGTTGCAACAATAATTGCATCAGCAGTGAAAACTTCATCATCATCAATTTCAACCATTTTCTTTTTTGAAGTTAAATCTAATTTTGTAACTTCAACATTGGATTCGAAATCACAGCCAAATTCTTTTGCTTGCTGTTTCATGATTAAAGAGATATCTCTACCACTAGATTCCAAAACCCCGGGATAATTTGCCACAGCGTGTGTGAGTACCATTTGCCCACCGATGGAACCTTCGTTGATAATCAAAGTTTTCTTATTAGCTCTGGATAAATAGATTCCGGCAGTAAGACCGGCAGCTCCGGCACCTAATACTATTACATCATAATGTGTTGCATTCATAATTGTTACCTCAAAATATATTTAGAGCCACAAGTTGGTCTTGTAGCTCTAAAGAAATTATGCTAAATAAGTGTCCAAGTTATCTTTAACTTGTTTCTTAGTTTGGATGCTGCTAGTAGCTTTTACAGCCTTACCATTTTTATAGTAGAAAGTAAATGGAAGTCCCATAAAACCACGTGCTAATTCATGATTTCTAAGTACATGTGCATGTGGTGCATCAAATTCCATATCATAGAATTTAACGTTTTCGTATTTACCTTCCAAGTTTTCCATAATATCATAAACAGGTAAACACATTGGTCCCATTCTTCCGCAACAGATCATTACGTTCTCATTGTTTTCAATAATTTCATTAAATTCATTTTCTGAAGTGATGTGTTTTAAATTTGTTCTTAACATTTTTCTTCTCCTTAATTTTCGATTTTTAAAAAATCAAATTATATTATTTTTTATTTAAGATTCTATCAAAGATTTTCATCTCTGATCTTTTTTATCTTATCGGTGAAGTAATATAATTGGAAATTTCACTATGTCAACTATTCTTGGTGTGAAATATTTGGAAGGTGAAGTATTTTGCAGGGAAAATAAATTTATTTAGGAGAATAAAAATGTGTGGTAGAAGGCAAAAATAGCATATTATAGATAACTTGATGAGTTAAACAAAAATTAAATGGGATATTCTTTATTTTGTATTGAACGTAATCGTCTAAGAGCTTTTTCTTTTAATTGCCTTACTCTTTCACGAGAAATATCCATTTTTTCAGCAATCTCTTTTAGACTAAGTTCTTCTTCATATAGCAAGCGTAGAACTTTTTTTTCTTTCTCCGGCATCGATTTTGGAAGATTTAGATATTGGCTGGTTCTAATTGTTGGAGTTGGTTTTGCCTTAGCGGTTTTTTCTAAGAAATCAACATTTACTTCCTTATTTTTTTGTTCTTTTTCTACAGCAGCTAAGATCTGTTTTTTTATCCAAAATACAGCATAGGTGGAAAATTTAGTTTCAAACTTCTCATCAAATCTTTTTTCAGCTTCCATCAATCCGATTAATCCTTCTTGGATTAAGTCATCGCGTGGAACACCGAGATGTTGGTATTTTTTTACAATATCTAAAACTAGTGGTAGATATTCTTCATAAATATTTTTTTTACTCATTTTTTCTCCAGAGGTAAAATTATTGTAAAGGTAGAGCCATTTCCAATCTCACTTTTTACTTTTACTTCGCCATTATGCAATTGCACAATGTGTTTTACGATAGATAATCCCAATCCGCTACCGCCTAATTTTCTGCTGCGAGATTTATCTACAACATAAAATCTTTCAAAAAGCCGACCGAGATGCTCTTGTGGAATTCCCCTACCGGAATCTGATACTTCGATATAAATCTTCTTATCAAAAAAAGCTTTTAATCTTATTGTTCCGGTGTCTGTATATTTTATGGCATTATCAATCAAATTGATCAAAACTTGTTCCAATTTAAATTGGTCAGCTTGGATTTTTGGTAAATCTGGATCTATCTCTTTTACCAAGTTAAGATTTTTTTCGTTAAGTTTATTTTCAAAAAGGAGTAATATATTATCAAAAAATTCAGCAAGCTCAATCTCTTCATATTCCAATTCTTGGGTATGTTCCAATTTAGTTAAGATTAGCAAATCGTTCACTATATGAATAAGTCGATCGGTGTTTCTTCTAATAACTTGGATATAATAAGCGTGATCACTTTCAAGTTCATCTTCCAAAGTTTCTAAGAAACCTTTAATGGAAGTAAGCGGAGTGCGTAATTCGTGAGAAACATTTAAGATAAGATCTTTTTTAATTGTTTCCAATTGTTGCAATTCTGTTGTGTCGTGTAAGATGAAAACAATTTCATTTGTTTCTTCAATGTAGGATGAACTGCAAAGCATTGAGCTATTTTCCGAATGTATTTTTTTTAATTTGTTGGAAGGATTTTTGTGAATGGAATCTACAAATTGATAGATATTGTACTGGCGGACAACATTCCAAAAGTATTTGTTTTTAGGATTTTCATCGTCAAATAATTGGGAAAACGCACGGTTATAAACTTTGATCAAACCATTTGTTTTTTGTATCCAAATAACTTCTTCAATTGAATCTATTACTGCACTAAAGCTTTTCTGGTTGCGTGTGAGTTTACGGTCGTAATAATTTAATTTTTCTGCAATTGTTCCCACCTGTTTCACAGTATCATCTATGTTTTCAGATTTATCTTCGGGAGGGGCAATCTCGTCTGTTATTTTCTTAATCGAACGAATGTATTTTGAAAATTTATTCAATCCAAACCAAAAAACTAAATTAGTAGCAAGATAGAAAAGTCCAAAAACGATGGAATAATTCAAAAGATATTGTTTTGGAATATAATAAGAAATTGAAAAATATGTTATTATAAAAACTATAAAAATAGGAATTAAAAAATCTTTCAATCTGCTTATTTTGTTCATAGATTACTCAACTTCTATTTTGTATCCGATTCCACGAATATTTTTAATTAGATTTTTATGGCTTCCTAACTTATTTCGCAAGTTTCTAATATGAACATCCACAGTACGATCTACCACGATTTTATCATTTCCCCACAAGTAATCTAAAATCTGATTACGAGAATAAACCCAACCGATTCTATTTGATAGTAAAGTTAATATTTTGAACTCTGTGGCGGTAATGTTTAATTCTTTATTGTCGATAAATACTCTATGTTTTTGAGTATCAATTATGAGAGATTTACCGATTTTTATAACTTCATTTTCCGGTTTGGAATCAGGATTTGAGCGCCTTAGAATAGCTTTTACTCTTGCAGCTAACTCTCTTGGAGAAAATGGTTTTACCATATAATCGTCTGCACCGAATTCCAATCCTAAAACGCGATCTGTAACATCGCCTTTGGCAGTAAGCATTATTATAGGAATGTTTTTAAAATCTTTGTTAGCTTTCAAATCTTTGCATACATCAAAGCCATCGGCATCGGGAAGCATTAAATCCAAAACTATAAGATCGGGTTTTTCTGATTTTAAGAAGTTTTTGAAAGGTTCAACTCGCTCAAAACATTTAGTGTTATAATTTGCTTTTTTCAAACTTATCGAAACAAGCTCTAAAATATCCGGTTCATCATCAATAATTGCAATTAGTTTTTTCATTAATCAATCCTTCGAAGGCATATTTTTTATTTGAATGGAAATTTTCCTTATCTTTATCATTTTGTAAAGAATGAAATATATGAATAATCTTAAGGAAGAAATTTTTGAACTACCATTTTGTTAGTCCAACTCCTATAATTGATGTAGTGTTTCCAAAAATTTATTGTAAACATTGATCAGAATTAATTGTGGATTAACATGCCCTGCGAGTT
>JAMOPB010000035.1 GCA_027064945.1 Candidatus Cloacimonadota bacterium | reverse complement strand
AATTGCTTTTTTGAAGCTTCTTATGATGATTATTTTCATTTGAAGATAGGAGTGGAAGTTCCTGTTACTTCTTTGTGTCCATGTTCCAAAGAAATAAGCGAATATGGTGCTCATAATCAGCGTTCTTTGGTTACTGTGGAAATTGAATATAGCCAATTTGTTTGGCTTGAGGATATTATTGATGTTGTGGAAGATTCTGCAAGTTGTGAGATTTATTCTTTATTAAAACGCGTTGATGAAAAATATGTGACAGAAAAAGCTTATGAAAATCCGGCATTTGTTGAAGATATTGTAAGAGATATTACTACTAAACTACGCGAAGATAAACGAATTATATCATTTAAAGTTGAAGCGGAAAATTTTGAATCTATTCATAATCATAGTGCATATGCATGTGTAGAAAATAAAGGGAAAAATGAAAGTAAATAAAAAAATATTAGAAAATGGATTTAGTGTAATTTCCTCAGTTGATAATTCAAATCCACTTGTTAGTTTGCAGTTATACGTTAAAATCGGTTCAACACGTGAGAAGCCATCAGAAGCGGGATTTAGCCATTTCACAGAACATCTGGTTTTTAAATCTACGGAAAAATATCCCGAAAACGAAATAATGGAGCAGGTGAGCTTTTTAGGTGGGAATATAAACGCTTATACTGAATTTGATACAACCTGTTTTTACATTACGTTGCCTTCTGAATTTTTAGATGAAGGGATAGATATTCTTACTCAAATTGTTAGATATGCAAATTTTTCCGATGAGGAATTTGAATCGGAGAAAAAAGTTGTAATCGAAGAGTTTAAGCAATATCAAGATGATCCTGAAGATTTCTTTATTGAAGAAATTGCAAAATTCTATTTCAAAAAAAATAATTATAGAAATCCGATTATTGGAAATTTGGAAAGATTACAATCTTGCAAACCTGATGAATTACGCGCATTCTATAAAGAATATTATTCACCATCAAACGCTTTTTTGGTTGTCACAGGTGATATTGATGAAAATGAATTAGACGAAATATTAGATAAACATTTTGCATCTTGGGAACAAAAGAAAATAGAGAAAATGCCATTAATGAAAGAAGATTTTCCTAATATGCCGGAAGTTTATACTTGGGAAAAAGATATCTCAAGAGATATGTTAGCCTTTGTATTGCCTGATTTGGCAGAAACAGATGTTGATGCAAATGCTTTAGCTCTCGCTGCTAAAAATTTCGGAATAGGAAAAAACTCTCGTCTTTTCCATAGACTTTTCCAAATCGAAAAATTAATCGATACAATAAAAGTTCATTCATTAAGCGGATTAAACTCTGGTATAACAATTTTTCTTATTATGCCAAAGAAAAATGCTGACCTGAAACGAATTACAGAGATTTTTCTTCAAGAACTGAATCTTTTATATCATTATGGTTTATCCGAATTAGAAGTAAAAGAGAAAAAACGTGAGCTTATTCATTATTATCGATATTCCTATGAATATGTAGAATCGCTTGCTACCGGTTTAGGAAATGAAGAAGTTCTTTCTGATTATACAAGATTTTTACGTTATGAAGATACAATAGATAAAATTGATAAAAAGAGTGTTGATAAAGCTATCCAAAGATATTACAAACCATGTTCATTATTTATCTATCATCTAGGCAAAGAAAAAATCGATACAAAAGTTTTTTTCAATCTGCTGAAAAATTGTGATCGAAAAAGTGATAGAAAAGAGAACAAACTTGATTTCTATAAAACAACTTTGCCAAACGGCATGAGAATTACATTTAAACGGGTGAAGGGTAAACCTACAGTTGGTGTATCTCTTTCGTTTCGTGTAAGTCAGTTAAATGAAACTTCCAAAAATCTCGGAATAAATGTATCTACTTCCAGCTTGCTGCTTTATGGTAATGAAAATAGATCATATAAACAATTGATGAATTTTTGTACCTCAAATGGCATAAGTTTGGGAATTTCTCCCGGGCTTGAAACCACAAACCTAAGAATGAAATGTTTTACCGATATGCTTCCAAGCTCGCTTGAAATTATATCTGATATATTACAGAAACCTCTTTTCCCAAAACAACATTTCGAGAATCTAAGAAATACTTTTATTAGTGGAATGGATAGAATTTCTGATTTTCCGCAATATTATGCTCATCATCTTTGGAGTCAGATGTTTTTTGGAAAGAAAAGTAATTTGCTGAATCGTGAAGGGATAAAAAGCACTTTACGCGCTCTTAGTAGAAAACAATTGATAGATTGGTATCACCAGCATTATGTTCCTTCAAATATGGATTTGGCAATTGTGGGAGATTTTAATTTTCACCAGATAGAAGCTACTTGTGAACAACTTTTTTCTAGTATGGAAAAGAAAGATTATAATTCTGAACAGAAAATAATTTTAGATCCTACTAAGAAAAAAATCCAACGTCTTAGCAAAGGATTAAACCAAGCAAACATCAATATTGGCGGATGGGCAGGTAGCATGACAAATCAAGCGGATAATACAGCCTTTCACGTTTTAGCTAATTTGATTGGCGGAGATTCTAATTCCTTGCTTTTTGAAGAGTTAAGAGAAAAACGAGGGCTTTCTTATGCTTCTCATTTTGGCTACACTTCGCTAATGGAAAAAAGCTATTTTGAACTTTCAGCTTTGGTAGATAAAGATAGGGAAGATGAGGCTATGGAAGTTATTATGGAAATATTGGAAAAAGTAAAGAATGAGAAATTTTCTGAGAAAGAATTGCAAAGAACTAAGAATTATATTCGAGGTCAACGATTGATGGACGAAGAGAGTGTTCTTTCGCAGGCGCAAAATATTTCTATTTTAGAATCGATAGGTTTAGGTTATCAATATTATTTGGATAGAGACAAAAGATTGGAAAATGTAACATTAGATCAATTGCAAAAGCTTGCTGAGAAATATTTCAACGAGGATAATTTTTATATTCATATAATGAATTAAGCTATCAGCGGATATGTTTTCCAATTTGGAGGATGAATGGATAAAATAATTACTATAGGTATAGATTTAGGATCAAGAACAAGTAAACTTGCCGTTATCATAGACGGTGAGCATAAATTGTCATTACACAAAACTTCAGGTGTAAACCCGAAAATTACCGGAACGGAACTATTAGATGATGCGATGGGAAAGCTTGGAATTTCTCAAGATGACATAAATAAAATATATTCTACAGGTTATGGAAGGAATATTGTTCCATTTTCTGAAAAGAGAATTTCGGAAATTTCATGTCATGCAAAAGGTGTGAATTTTCTTTTTCCTGAAGCAAAAGCAATTATTGATATAGGCGGTCAAGATTCAAAAGGTATATTAGTAAATAGCAAAGGAAGAGTTTTGGATTTTGTGATGAACGATAAATGCGCTGCCGGTACAGGACGATTTTTGGAAGTAGCTGCAAATATTTTGGAACTGACTGTAGATGAATTAGGTCCGATTGCTTTAACAAGTAAAAATGAAGTAAATGTAAATAGCACTTGTGTGGTTTTTGCCGAAAGTGAAATTATTGGATTAATTTCTAAAGGAATATCTCCTGAGGATATTGTTAAATCCGTACATTTATCAATAGCAAAAAGAACAAGAAATATGGTTGCTAGGTTACATTGGCAAAAACCTTTGGTGTTCACAGGCGGTGTAGCAAAAAATATTGGAATGGTTAAAGCTTTGGAAGAAGTTTTGGAAACTGAAATTCAAACTCCGGAAGATCCATTTATTACCGGCGCACTTGGTGCAGCTTATTTTGCCTATCAGGATGCCATAAAATGAGAAAAATATTTTGTTTTACTTTGATATCTATAATTATGCTAAGCTATCTAGCTGCTATTTCTGATGTTGAATTAGAACAAGAAAATTATCAAAAAGAATTACAAAAATTCTATTTTGAAAAAGGCGAATATAACCTTTCAATCCTAGCTTATGAAGCTATAGATTATGATGTTTCCGATGAATCTAAACTTCTTTATGCAAAATCTTTAATTGCGCTTGATAGTTTGGATGTAGCAATAAATCAATTATCAATGCTAAAACAAAAAACGTTAAATGATAGCACCAAAGATAAAAGCTATCAGTTGATTGTTT
>JAMOPB010000034.1 GCA_027064945.1 Candidatus Cloacimonadota bacterium | reverse complement strand
TCACCAAGTGTTCTTTTTCTGTATTCTTCATCTTCCGGTACAAGATAGAACAGTTTAGGTAATGTTCCTTCGTTTTCTTTAAGCACGAAGAACTCTCTTTCTTTAAGTAGTTTTACTATATCGGAATTTTCGTCTTCTAAATCACCGAATGTTCTAACTTTTGTAGGACATGTCGCACTACAAGCAGTTGTTCCGTATTCTTGGATTCTTCCGTCACAGAACGTACATTTATCTACGGCGTGTCTTGTTTCATCAACAAATCTCGCTTCATACGGACATGCTTCCATACAACCTTTACAAATAATACACATATCGTAATCTACTTTTACGATTCCACCTTCTACGAAGTGGCTTGCTCCTGTAGGACATACTGTTACGCAAGGCGCGTCAACGCAGTGATTACATTGTGATGGATAAAAGTTTAGAAAAACGTCTGCTAGAGTTTGACCGCCTTCTACGATACCAACCCAGATTCTTTGTTTGTCGGCACCTAGCATAACTCCGTTTTCGTCTTTACATGCTACTTCGCACGCTCTACAATCTATACAGTTTTGATATTCAAGTGCTATTGCGTAGTTTGCCATGGCTTACACCTTTCTTATTTTTACAAAAGTTTCGTTCATGCTGCTCGCTCCGATAAACGGATCTATTCTATCCTCAGCAATTTGAGCCTGAGATACACCGTTATCATATCCGAGAGTAAACAGTTTAGATTGACTACCAAGTCCTGTAGCTACGAAAATAGTGTCTTTTCTAATTCTTTTTGTAGGATATACTTTTCCTCTTACTTTTTTACCCTGTCTGTTGATAAGTTCTACTTCATCTTTGAATTTAAGCCCCAGTTCGTTAGCCAGGTCTTGATTAATCCAGATATAGTTGTAATTCATTAAGTCTAAAAGTAGATAATTGTTCGGATGTGAACTTTGAGTAAAGTATCCATGTCTTCCTATAACCAATCTTACTTGATCTTTTCTCGGTTCTTCAAACATACTATCACGCCATTTTGGAAGATCGGTAACAGTTTCGCTTTCTCCTGTCACAGGGTTTTTGAATTTTTGTCCCGCTATGTTTTTGAGTGCGAATTTAATAAATTTGCCTTTTTTAGGAACAATACAGTAATCTTCAGGTAATGTACAATATTTTTTGTATAGTTCATAAATTAACTGATTTTTGTTTGGAACATCTTTTTTGAATACTTTTAGATGTTCGTCAATTAATCCTTCTTCAATTACTTTTTCAATACCAGGCCAATAAACTCCATATTCTTTTAGAATTTCAGCCGCTTTTTTGCCGTAAATTTCTTCCATAACTTCTTCGTTGAATTCTTCCGGAGTTTTTTCATAAGCTAAACTTAATTTGAATGTGGAAATATCAAGATTATCTTCTCCCGCCCATTCAAGAATCGCTTTTACAAGTTTTTCGTCTTTTATATCGGCTTTTAATTTTTCTTCGTCTATTTCGAAATCGTCTGTTAAATATTTTGCCAGATTGAAATCTTTAGGAAGTTCTACTTCTAATTCATCAGCATCCCAAGTATGTTTGAAAGTGATAGCCGCTAAATCTTTTTCTATTTTTTCGCTTAATTCTTTCATAATATTGTAAAGCGGTTTAGTGTTATATAAAGGTTTAGACGTAGCCCATCTTGCTCCAATCATAGGTTCTCTAAGTGTTCCGAATGATTTAAGTGGCGATGTTCTTTCAAGATATACAGTATCTGGTAATATTACGTCCGCATACATAGCGGTATCGTTTGGAAGGATATCGATAACCACTACCAAATCCATAGTTTCGAACATTTTTTCAGTGAGTTCTCTACCAGGTACTGATTGAATAGGATTTTCTCTGTAAATAAACATTCCTCTTACAGGATAAGCACCTTCTGGTAGTTTTTCTCCGTTTCTCCATTTAGTGTTAATATCTAAAACAGTATTTCTGAATATCTGCCAGCTTCCTTTTCCAGGGTTGATTATAGGATATTCACCTTTTGGAAGTAGTGCTAAATCAATTCTTGGTTTAGCATTGTCATAAATTGGAAAATCTTCATATTCATATTTTTCAGCTTTAAGACCTCTGTTTAATAAAACACCACCAGGTCTGTTTACACATCCGTGAAGTGCGTTAAATATTGCCTGAGCGCGTCTGAATTCGAAGTCTTGATAATACCATGTAGATTTTCTACTTCTATAGCAGTTAGCAGCACCTTTGTATTTTTCTGCTGCGTCACTGAATTCTTTTGTGATTCTTCTGATTGTATCTGCCGGTATTTCAGTGATTTTTTCCGCCCATTCAGGTGTATATTTAGCTCCTTCACCAGTAGTAAAGTACTCTTCAAGTTCAGCTAAACCGTCAGCGTATTTAGCTAAATATTCAGCTTTATAAGGTGTTTTGTGATAGCCTTTATTGATTGTTTCATGAATCATTGCAAGCATTAATGCCGCATCGGTTCCAGGTTTGATTGGAATAAACTCATCTGCTTGAGCGGCAGTATTTGTATATCTTACGTCAATATATACTATTTTTGCTCCACGGTTATGAGTTTTTCTGAATAAATCAAGTGTGTCTGGAGTAACGATAGCTTCCGCTCTGTTAGCACCAAGCATTAATACATATTTTGATTTTTCAAAATCAGCACTTCCCCAGCTGCCGTAAGTTAATTTATTCGCAATAAACGCAGGAGCGAAACATGTAGTAAAATGGTCTACGAAGTTGTTACTTCCAACACCGTCTTTAAAAGTAGCAAATAAAGGTTCTTCAGCACCGGCACCGGCACCAAATGCTATAGTACTTCTATTGTCTTTTTCTTCATCAAGAATTTTTACCATTTTTTGTCTGATAAATTCATAAGCTTCTTCCCAGCTTACTTGTTTGAATTTACCTTCTCCTCTTTTTCCTACTCTTATCATAGGACCTTTTAATCTGTCTGGATCATAAGCCGCTGCGATACCGGCATTACCTCTTGCACATGCAAAGTTTCTTGATTTGGTAAATAGAGGATTCGGATCGAGTTTTGTGATTTTGCCATCAACATTTCTTGCTATAAAACCGCACATATTTACACACATACCACAAAACGTAGGTGTGTATTTTGCGTTTTGGATTTCTTTCATTTTCTTTTCTTTTGCGTTTTCCGCATCCTCATATGGACTTAGAGCGAACGCGGAAGTAGACGCTAATCCTGCACCGGCTACAACACCAGCCGAACCTTTTAGAAAACTTCTTCTTTTTAAGTCTATAATTTCAGACATCTACTCTCCTTTTTTGAAGTTACAAGTGTATTATATTAAATGAGTATTAAAAATCAAGCCCAAAAAGGGCTTATAAGAAAAATTTATTATAAAAGATCTTAGAAGTTATATCTGATGTAAATTCTTAAATCTTTAGCAGTTTTTACTACATTAGCAGCTTGTGGTCCTGAGACTTTATCTACATCCATAGGAGTACCATCTGCTCCAAAGCTCGCGTTGCTGCCTGAATAATCATATTTGATTAGTGTAGCTCTTGCTCCAAGTGTTAAATGAGGTACGATTTGATAATGATAATATAATTCATAAGCATTACCTCTTGTTGCGGCGATACTTCCTATAATTGTATCTTCAGCATATGTCATACTTCTCCAGTATTTTGAACCGTGAACATAATTGAATCCCCATCTGTCAGCATCATTAATGCCCGGCATGTCCGCACCGATCCAGATAGACGTACCGGTTTTACTGTCAGTGCTTCCAAGCATTTGATTACTTCCTTTTGGAAGTGTTTTACTTTGTGCAAATGAAATAAATGCTGTAGTATTATCTAAATAATCGTTTATTTCTTCACCGATTCCGTTTGCGTTTAATAAGATATCATATCCAAAATAATCTCCAAGAGCTTGCATGCTTTGTAACGGATTATTAGGATTTGTTGCACCTCTTACATTCCATGCTTTAACAACTTCAGCTTTTAATGAATATTGACCGTCGTCATAAGGAACTAAAATAAATCCTGCGAAGTCGTTAATTTTGTCATTTTTAGCATATGGTGTAGGAGAATTGTATCCTTCATTTGCCGTATATCCTCTACCCGCACAGAATTTTAACCATGTTCCC
>JAMOPB010000033.1 GCA_027064945.1 Candidatus Cloacimonadota bacterium | reverse complement strand
ATTATGCTTTGGAATTCCTGCTTCATGAATAAGATTCTTATTTCCTAACATTTCCCATAATTCTTCACAAACATGTGGGGCAAAAGGATATAGCAATCTTGGAATCATAATAGCAGCTTCAGCAAAAATTGCTTTTTCAGCATCATTTTTATCATTAATATTTTTGATAGCTGTTACATTATTCAAATGTTCCATGATTGATGCTATAGCTGTATTGAATTGCATTTTGTTTTCAATATCAGCTTGTACTTTCTTTATCATATGATGCGTGCTGTAGCGTAATTCTTTAAACTCAGAAGAAATCTCACCTTCCAAACTTTTTTGATTAGCTTTGATTATTTCAAGATTTTCTTCAAATAAACGCCAGATTCTATTTATAAAACGGAAAGATCCTTTCACGCCTTCATCGCTCCATTCCACATCTTTTTCAGGTGGGGAAGCAAAGAGCATAAATGTTCTTACAGTATCAGAACCATAACGATCTATAATGTATTGCGGATCTACAACATTCCCTTTTGATTTACTCATTTTAGCACCATCTTTGGTTACCATTCCTTGAGTAAGTAAACGTGCAAAAGGCTCATCACTGTTAACTAATCCTAAATCGCGCATAAATTTATGGAAGAATCTTGCATATAGAAGATGCATGCAGGCATGTTCTATTCCACCAATATATTGATCAACAGGTAACCAATAATTTGCTTTATCGCTATCAAAAGGCTTTTTGTCATTATGTGCATCTGTATAGCGCGCAAAGTACCAAGAACTATCTACGAATGTATCCATTGTATCAGTTTCACGTTTTGCAGGTCCGCCACATTTCGGACATGTTGTATTCACCCAATCATCTACGGAAAGAAGAGGATTTTGAGTAGTTTTACCTAATTGAACATTTTCAGGAAGCAATACCGGCAGATCTTCATCAGGTATAAGAACTTCACCACAATTTGGACAATAAACCAGTGGGATTGGATTTCCCCAATATCTTTGACGAGAAACACCCCAATCACGTAAACGGTAATTTACGGTTTTTTCTCCCATTTTATTCTCACTCATCCAATTGGTTATTGTAGATTTAGAATCGATGCTATTCATTCCATTAAATTGTCCTGAATTAACTAAAATTCCCGGTTCAGTATAAGCTTCTGTCATCTTATCCAAAACAAGTTCTTCTTCAGGATTTTGAATTACAATTTTCATAGGAATATCATATTTTTTTGCAAAATCAAAATCTCTCTGATCATGTGTAGGAACAGCCATCACAGCGCCGGTGCCATAATCCATTAAAACATAATTTGTAATCCAAATTTGAACTTTTTCTCCATTTACCGGATTTATAGCATATCTTCCTGTGAAAATACCTTCTTTTTCCGTATCATCGCTTGTTCTTGTGATATTATCTTCATTCATTACTTTGTTACAGAATTTAGAAATCTCACTATCAGCTTTTTCCTCTTTCAACCATCTTGTGATAAGTGGATGCTCAGGAGGTAATGCCATAAATGTACAACCGAAAATTGTATCCGGTCTGGTTGTGAACACTTTGATAATTTCATCAGAATTTTCCAAATTAAACCAAATCTCTGTTCCTTCACTACGACCAATCCAATTTGTTTGCATAGTCTTCACACGTTCCGGCCAATCAATCACTTTGGAAAAATCTAGCAATTCTTCAGCATAATCTGTGATGCGGAAAAACCATTGTTCCAATTCTTTTTGACGAACAACATTATTACATCTCCAGCATTTTCCATCTTCAACTTGCTCATTAGCCAAAACTGTCTGGCAATCGTCGCACCAATTTACAAATGAAGAGCGTTTGTAAGCCAAACCTTTTTCATACATGCGTTTGAAAAACCATTGTCCCCAACGATAATATTCAGGACGGCAAGTACTAACTTCACGATCCCAATCAAATCCGAATCCCATGCTATTGAATTGTCCTTTCATGATATCAATATTTTGCTCTGTAGTAAGACGTGGATGCGAATTATGCTTTATTGCAAAGTTTTCAGCAGGCATACCAAAAGCATCGTAACCCATAGGTTGCATCACATTGTAGCCTTCCATAAGTTTAAGACGCGCAATTGCATCACCAATGCTATAATTTGATACATGCCCCATGTGCAATGCTCCTGAAGGATATGGGAACATTGAGAGTACATAATATTTCTTTTTTTCGGGATCGTCGCTCGCTTTAAAAACGCCTTCATCGTCCCAAATCTTTTGCCATTTTTTTTCTATTTTCTCAAAAGGATATTCCATAATATTCTCCTAATTATTATATTTTACAATGCGTTATATTATTATTTCAAATAAATTTATTATATCCCCGAAGGGAGTAAATATTGCAGATAAAACTTTATTTCAATAAATCTTAACATACTATTTTCCAAATTATTCATGTTCTTTTACCTCCAATATTTTACAAAAGCCACTTTTCAGTTATTAGTGATTCGGTCAAATATTTTTAAATTCATAATATTTCAAAAACTTATGGTTATGAAAAAAAAGTTTAATTATTTCTTTTTAGGTTCTATGTGAACAACTACATCAATGATTTTGGGGCATTCATTAATCAAAGAATGCTTCACTTTAGTAGCAATATCATGACCTTTGGTTACAGTCAGTTCTCCATCAACCTCTAAATGTAGATCCAGAAAAACGCTGCTACCAAGTTTACGAGAGCGCACTTTGTGGTAGCCCAATACTTCAGGATTGCGAGAAAGAATATCTTGGATCAATTTCATCTCTTCAGCTTCCACAGCACTATCTATTAATTCATTAAAATTTTTGCTGATAATATCAACTGCTAATTTTATAATAAAAATTGCAACTACAATTGCTCCTATTTCATCCAGATAAGATAGTTTGGGATTAATAATTGAAGCAACCACAGCAATCAATACCGGAATAGAAGAAAGTGCATCAGTTCTATGATGCCATGCATTTGCTTTCACAGCTGATGAGTTATATTTTACTCCGATCTTATAACTTTTATGAAAGAGTATCTCTTTGAAGATCAAAGACAATATAGGACCTACCAAACTGATTATTTTTACATTTCGCTCTTGGAAATTTATTAAACTTTCAATAGCATGATAACCTAATCCAAGAGCTGTGAAAAAGAGAATAATCCCAATTACTATTGTTAACCCTGATTCGATTTTTTTATGTCCGTAGGGATGCGAAGCATCCGGAGGAGCTGTCCAATATTTCACACCAAAAATTACTACCAAATCGGTAGATGAATCAGAGAAGCTATGAACTGCATCAGCAATTACTGCCTGACTATTCCCCCAAAAACCAACTACAAGTTTGATAATGGCGATTATTGTATTTAGTATTAAACCAATAATAGTTATTTTTTTTATCTGTATATTTTCTTCCATAATTTTATTTCTCATATTTTATTATTTTGGATGTAAGTAAATATAGGAAGTAATATTGGCAAAGAAAAAAAATAAACAGCTTGCAAAAATTAGGCTGTTTCCTGAATTTACAAAAAAAAATCAGGGAAAATAAGATGAATAAATATGATGTTGTAATTATCGGTGCAGGAGCTGCAGGTTTGTTTTGTGCGCTTAGATTGGCTGAACAAGGAAAGAAAGCATTAATCTTAGAAAGGAATCACCAAGTAGGAAAAAAACTACTAATTACAGGAAAAGGTCGTTGCAATCTTACAAATTATTGCGATGTAAAAGATTTGATAAAAAATACACCTGTGAATGGGAAATTTATGATTAACGCATTTTATCATTTTGATGCTTTTCAAACAATCTATTATTTTAATTCATTAGGTTTGGAAACAAATATTGAACGCGGAAACCGTGTTTTCCCAAAATCAAGTTCAGCAAAGGAAGTGGTAGATCTTCTTAAGAAAAATGTTACCATAAAGGGTGCAGAAATAAAACATTGCAAAGTGATTGGCATAAATAAAAAAGATGAAGCATTTGAGGTTATCTGTTCGGATAAAGATACTTATATTTGTGAGAAATTAGTAATTGCAACCGGCGGAAAATCCTATCCGGGAACAGGTTCTACGGGTGATGGATATAAATTTGCAACAGATTTAGGACATAAAATAAT
>JAMOPB010000032.1 GCA_027064945.1 Candidatus Cloacimonadota bacterium | reverse complement strand
CTTAACTAGTAAAAAAAAAATATAGTTAGATAGCAAATAATTTTTTTGTGAAACTTAAAAAAAGTGAGATGTTATTAATAAATTAAATGGAGAGAAAGAGATGAAAAAACTATTTATCGCATTATTGTTATTATTTATGTTAAGTTTAAATGCACAACTTGTTTGGGAACATTCCATTCCCGTAAGACAAAGTGTGAATATTGAATGGGGAAGATCTAGTGCAACAACTCCTGACGGAGCAATAGTGTATGTATGGTCAGATGTTCGTCGCGGTGATCGAGATGTTTATGCTCAGAAAGTAGATGGCGACGGCAATATGCTTTGGGGAGAAGAAAGTACTAATTCTAATTATCCCGGAATGAAAGAAGGAATTTTGATTAATGGAGCTGCAGATCGCCAAGAAGATATAGTAATTATTGAAACAGGTGATGGTCAGACTATTGTAGCTTGGGTTGATTTTCGTAATGATCCAATCGATGGCGATATTTATGCTCAAAAAATTGATGAAAATGGTAATCTTCTTTGGGATGAAGACGGCGTTCCTATTTGTTTAGCCGATGATATTCAAATTTCATTAAATATTGTTAGTGATGAAAATGGTGGAGCATATATAATCTGGTTGGATAGTAGATTTCAAACCGGACCGGACATTTTTGGAACTCATATTTTAGCTGATGGTACATTAGCAGACGGTTGGGAAGAAAACGGAAATTCTATCATCACTTATGATAATGCACAGAATCAACATACATTTTGGGAAGATGGACAAGGTGGTGCAGTTTTAGCATGGCATGATGAACGTGAAAGTGGTAATGCAAATATTTATATGCAAAGAATTGCGGAAGATGGTTCATTACTTTGGGGCGAAAATGGATTAATATTAGCTGGTGCAGCTAATGAACAATCTAAGCCAAAAATTACTAGAACTAGTGATAACAAATTTTTCTTCACTTGGAGAGAAAAGAAAGATGATACAAACGGAGATATTTATGCTCAATTAGTAGATCTTGATGGAAACTTGTTATGGTCAGAGGATAAAATTGTTTTCGCAGGAAATGGTGTTCAGCGAAATCCAAGAATCCAGATTACATCAGATGATTACGCAGCAATAATTTGGGAAGATGGTGCCGATGAAGTAAATTCTAAAAACTTATATGCCCAAAAAATTGATCAAAACGGGAATACTCTTTGGGGAACTTCACTTCAAATTTGTAATGCAGAATCAGATCAATTGAATCCACGTACAGCTTCAGACGGTAATGGCGGAGTTTGGTTTATTTGGGATGATTCACGTGATGGTGATTTTCCTAATGTAGATATTTATGTTCAACATGTAGATGCAGCAGGAAATATTCTTTTAGAAACTAATGGTAAGCAAATTTGTACTCAATATTCAGAACAATTCTCGCCTCTTGTAAAAAAGAATGGGAACAAAATTTTTACAATTTGGGGTAATGGAAATAATGAAACCGGTGCTAGAACGCTACAGGTACAAATCTTAAACGAAGATGGCTCTGAAGTATTACCCGAAAACGGAGCAGTTTTATTTGGTGGACTTGCAGGTAACGCATCGAATTATATTTTATTAGAAAACGGAGAGCATCCAATAGTTGTATGGGAAGACAGTAGAGATTCTCATATTGCTAATCAGAACTTTATGCAAGTGCTAAATCCGGACGGTACTTTCCAATTAGAAAACAATGGTGTATCTCTTACGGAAATGACAAATACAAGCCAGGAAAATCTTGATGCTGTTTACGCTTCTGATGAAGAAAAAGTGGCTGCTGTTTGGACAGAAGGTAGAGTTGATGGAATAGCATATGTTTATGCACAATTATTAGATTTAGATGGAAATAGATTATGGGCTGAAACAGGTTTGGGAATTTGTGATAATGGCTTGGCTCAGAATCAACCTCAAATTTCATATTATAATGATGAATATTATATTGCTTGGGGTGATAGTCGAGAAAATTGGGATTTTGGTATCTATATACAAAAATTAGATAGCAATGGTAACTTGCTTTGGGATGCTAACGGAGTGGAAGTGGCAGATCTTGCCGGCGATGATATTTTGATAGATGTCGTAGATAATTATGTTATCTGGAAAAATTTTGTTTCATTTAATAACATCAATCTACATGTAGCAAAAATAGATGCTGACGGAACAATGGCAGATGATTGGCCTGAAGAAGGAATTGCAATTTGTGCAGCTACCGGAAATCAGGAAAATGCTAAAGCTGTTATGACTGATCAAGGTTTATTGGTGATTTGGCAAGACCAACGTTCCGGAACAGCAGATATTTATGGTCAGTTAATAGCCGATGACGGTTCAATTTTATGGGCTGAAGATGGTGCTGCTCTTGTAACAACTATTGAAGACCAATTAGCATCAAATCCTGTTTGGGCTAATGGCTTATTTATGGCTTGGGATGATCTTAGTAGCGGAGATTACGATGTATATATGCAAAGCTACAACACAAGTGGAAGCGAAAATTGGACAACCGGTGGAATTGATATTGCAACCGGTGAAAATAACCAACAAGCTCCTTATGTAGTTTCTAATGGAACCGAATTTATTGTTGCTTGGGAAAATTATTTTGGTGGAGAAGTTGGCGCTACTGAATCTAATATCAAAGCTCAAATGGTTCAAGCTGATGGATCTGTTTATTGGCAAGAAAGCGGAATTAATCTTACTACAGCAATTAAGGATCAGAAAAAACCTGTTGCAGTTTATGATGGGAACAATAAAGCATTTATTATCTGGAAAGATTCTCGCTCTTCGGGTAAAAATGATATTTACAACCTTTACGCTCAATACGTTGAATTTACGGAACAAGGATCTGATGATATCGAAATTCCTATAAATACAAATTTAAAACAAAATTATCCAAATCCATTTAATCCAACTACAACAATTGAGTTTTCTATTCCAACACAAAATGAAAAAACGGAATTGGCAATTTATAATATTAAAGGTCAGAAAGTAAAAACTTTGATTAACCAAAATATGAACGCCGGAAATCATAGTGTTGTTTGGAATGGATTAGATGATAATAGTAAACCTGTAGCTTCCGGAATTTATTTCTACAAGTTAACAAGTAAGACTATTAATGAAACCAAAAGAATGATCTTAATGAAATAGTTTTTAAAAGCCCCTGACATTATGTTGGGGGCAGCTCTTAAAGGAGAGTTAATATGAGAAAAGTTGTATTTTTTGTGGTTTTGATGTTTTATTCTTTGCTTTTTTCACAACTTGCATTAGATCCTTATTATCATACAAATGAGGAGATAGCAGAAGAATTGCAAGCTTTGGCTGAGCAATATCCTGATATTATGAAATTAGAACAGATAGGTTTAACTTATGGAGCACCGTATCAAGATCCATTACCTGTTTGGGCAGTGAAAATATCTGATAATGCAAATATGGAAGAAGACGAACCAAAATTATTATTTTTAGGCCAAGTACATGCAGAAGAAATTATGGGCGTGGAAATTACTATGTCTATGATACATGATTTATTGGAAAATCAGAATATCCCTCCCTACAGCTATTATGTAAGTGAACTGGAAACTTGGTTTGTTCCTACCTATAATCCTGAAGGTTTAGAAGTTGTAATGACTACTGAAGAAGTTTCTTGGAGAAAAAATCAAAGAGATAATAATGGTAATGGAATTTTAGATATTATTCCCGGTGAAGGAAATGATATCGATGGTGTGGATATGAACCGTAACTATTCATTTAACTGGGTTCATGGAGATACATTATATTGCTCTGACGGAGATCAACCTTTTGATTATTATCGTGGCGAAGCTCCTTTCTCTGAAGGCGGAATTACTGCAATAAAGAATTTAGCTAACCAGCATCACTTTATATATTCAATTGCTTGGCATTCTTCAAGAACCGGCAATCTTTCTGAACAAGTGTTTTATCAATTTAAATGGAATGGAGATAAATTTAGTCCTGACTTTGAACATAATCAATATATCGGAGAATCGGTTGCAGCTCTTATTCCCACTGAAACAGGCGCATCCACTTATGAACCTTCTCCCTCAATAGGCCGAAAAGGCTCTGCTGACGGTTGGTTTTATCAAGCTCATGGAACTACACAAT
>JAMOPB010000031.1 GCA_027064945.1 Candidatus Cloacimonadota bacterium | reverse complement strand
GATAAAAATATGGAATATAAGGAATTAATCTTCGCAGAAATATCTTCTGATTCTTTAGCAAAAGATAAATTACATTTTTCCAAGAAAAGGAAAATCGCAGAATTAAGCTATGCTATTAATTACGATCTTAGCTACAATGGTAAATATGCTATTTATTGTCGTTATTCAAGACAAAAACATGGAAGTTTATATCCCACTATTTATCGTTACAATTCAGATTCCAAAGAAAGCAAAGTATTCTTTATTGGAAATTTTCCGCAAATTTTTAATAACGGCGATTTTATCTATAAAAAGCAAAATGGCATGAAAAGTGAAATACGCTTGTATTCTAATTTCTCTGCTAAAAAGATTATTGGAATTAATGAAGATGCACAAATCGAAAACCTTTCTCTTTCTCCAAATGAGCAATTGCTCGCTTTTGCACAATTGCTAAATGGAGAATTCTCTGTTAATATCTATGATTTAGAAAAGAGAAAAATTACTTCTACATATTCTTTCAATACATTTCCGCGCCAATTTAATTGGATTGATAACGAAAATTTATTAGTAGCTTCGGGAGATTCCGAAGATTTCCGAATTGCACTTAAGAGGATAAATATTGAAAATCATTTTGTGGAAGAATACCAAACACCACCTTACAATATTTCACCATTGATTGCAGAAATAGATAGTGTGAATCTAAATTTAATCACATTAGCTGATTTTTCCAAGAAGGGAAAAGATATCGGCAAGCTGAAAATAAAACCTGTTAAGAAAAAATTTAGCCTTCCAAGAAAAACAAATTATTATAATCGTTGGCAAATTCGAAATGCTGAAAATCAGATTATCGTTCCGGATAGCATCGATAAATCTACGCTGAAATATAAAAAATACAGCACCATAAAAAATATCAAAAATAGAATAAATTTATTTCTTCCGATTAATAAAGGAATTATTGCAGGTACTCTTTTCAGTGAACCAATGGGCAAACATATAGTTGCAGGTGGAATATATCAGCCTTATAATCTTGATGATAAAAACTATTATTTTTTCATATATTCAAATAGAATGTTTGCTCCTACATTAAATTTCTCTGCATTCAAACTTGCGTATCCGGGAGCATATTCAAAAGAGAAATTATATTGGCAAAAGATTAGTGGTATTCAAACAAGTGCAAATCTTCCTCTTGATCTTATAAATGAATCGTTCTGGAAAACAGATACGCATGCTGAATATGCCTATTTGAAATTGGAAAATCTTGGTTCTAACAACAACAAGACTATAACCGGTGATTTCTCTTCAGCTTCTTATGGATTTCATGTATTGTATAACCTGCCTTATAAAAATAGCGATCTTCACCCGATAAGACTATTAGACTTAGATTATACACTTACAGCCGGAATCGAAAATGGTTCTTTCGATCAAAATTACATACAACATGATTTTATATCGGAAATCGCATATGCTCCACTATATCAAAAAATCAAAATACCATTTTTGAGTACTCTTTCTATTCAAAATCATTCACGTTTATCAGCATCAAAAGACCGGACATTGCAAATTTTTGATTTTTCCGAGTTAACATATCAGGAAGATAAAATCACAGTAAATGCTTTCCAACCACGTTTTAGAAATTTGGAAAACTTCGATCCTTCTTCATATTTTAGCTCTCAATCTGAGATCTGGCTTAAAATTGCAGATGATTTGGATTTTGGAATTTTTTTAAAATATAATTTATTAAAAATATCATATTTAGCTATCGGCGCTTGGAACGATATTATATCAGAAGATCTTGATGATATTTCTATAAAATCAAATTCAGGATATGAACTAAAAGGATTATTTTTTATTCTCGGAACGTCGTTTACTTGTAAATATGGAATTGATTATAAAAATGATTATGAATATTTCAAAGCATATATTCCATTTGCATTTTTCTAATTTCAATAATTTCCCATTAGTTCAGCCACTCATCGGAGTGGCTTTTTATTTATAAATAAGTCTAAATAAAATCGCCAAAATAATTGACAATGCAACATATTGATTTTTTGTTGCACCGATAATGACAACATTCTCAGGAGAAGTTATGGAGAAATATATAAAAGAGCTTATAAATATTGGACTTAAGGAAAACGAAGCGAAAGTTTATTGTTGTCTTTTACGCAAAGAACTCTTTACCGCTACAGAAATATCCAGATGTTCAGGAGTTAATAGATCCAGAATTTATTCCGTATTGGACGGATTAATCAAACAAGGTCTTTGCATTGAAAAATTGGGTAAAATTCGAAAATTCCAAGCTGTGAATCCCGACATTGCTTTTGAAGAAATTATCGAAAATGAGAAAAAGAAATTAGATAGGCTGAATAGCTTATCTGCTTTATTATCGCCAATTTATAATAATCAACAAGAGAATTCCTCTCCTTTGGATTTTATCGAAGTTTATGGAAATGCGCCCAGTATTATCAAAAAACATCATGCTTTGGAATTGGAATCAAAAGAAAGTGTGCTTTCATTTTGCAAAGAACCTTATGCAATGAACAGAGAATTGGACATTCATGAAGAACAAAAACAGAGCATGGAAAATAATGTTATTTATAAATCCATTTTTGAGGTTGAAAAAGATGATTTGCTTTTTTTTGCACGAAGAATGAAAAGCTTTGAAGAAGCTGGAGAAAAAATAAAAGTATCGTATCATCTACCGATAAAATTACATGTTTTTGATAATCATACGGTAATGTTTTCTATGACAAATCATCTCAATCCTGATAAAAATCTTACCTATATGGTTATAGAACATCCTGACCTAACAGAGGCATTGATAAGCACGTTCTATCAATATTGGGAAAAAGCATTGACCGTCGATGAATTTTTAAAGCGAGAAAATATCCAGCTTTAGGAATAGAACTTGCTTTATGCTTATTGATAATTGATTATATAAAATAATTGATGCTGTAAAATAAAAATCTTAAATAAAATATTGGAGGAAAAATGAAAAAATTTTTATTCATTATATGCTTGATTTTGGTTAGTGTAATTTCACTTTTTGCCAATGTCTCAGCAGAAGAAGTTTTAAGTGTTAAAGTTGAAGCGGATTCTATTGTTGCAACGGTAGCTATTCCTGAAGGTATGCACCTTACTATCCAAAAAGATTATTTTTACCTTGATGTTGATCCTATTGAGGGAGTTACATTTGAAGAAACTATTTACCCTCAAGGTGAACCTGATAAAGACGGTTATATAAACTTGCATGGAACAGTTTATTTGACCAAAAAGTTTACAATTGCTGACGGTATGGACAAAAATAAGATTGTATTCAAGATTTATGCCGGTTTCCAATTATGTTTTGATTCTTATTGCGAACCTCCTGTTGATGCAGAATACACTTTACCTTTGATTCCAAAAAAGAAATAGGAAATTATTTATGAAAGCTGATAATTCCTTTATCCAAAAGATTAAGCCTTTATTGCCTTATTTTGCTATTTTAGTAGGTTTATTCTTAGTTTTTATTGGATACATTCATGAAGAATTTCCTGAAATAATAAACAAAGCAACTAATCTTTGCCTTGGCTGAATTGGCTTAGGATAAAGAGTAAAGGTTTACTCAATATGAAACAAAGAAAATTTAAAAAATATTTTGAATTAAATAAAATCCGTGCGATTGTGTTATTCTTAGCGCTGTTTGTGATAAACGGACATTTCTATGTCCTAAATTATCCAAAAATGGCTGAGATATTTAAACATGTTCCACTGCCAATATTGAATTGTTATTCCACTCCGACTACTATTTGGTCTTGTCCTGCCGGCTTGATCCAACATTTTTTAGTTATTGGTGGTTTCACATTTGCCACATTGGGCATTCTGCTTATATTTGGTGCATTGGTTGGCCGTTGGTTCTGCGGATGGATTTGTCCATTCGGTTTACTGCAAGAACTTCTTTATTGGATTCCTGCTAAAAAATTTAAGTTACCAAATTGGACCAGAGGTATCAAACATTTTGTATTTTTGATTATGGTGATTTTGATGCCAATGTATTTTAAGAATAGCATTGGAATGACAGAAACATGGTTTTGTAATTACTGTCCTGCCGGATGTTTAGAAGCCGGGATTCCTACCGTAATTATTGATCCGAGCATTAGATATTTGAT
>JAMOPB010000030.1 GCA_027064945.1 Candidatus Cloacimonadota bacterium | reverse complement strand
CTTCCGGAAGAAATAAACAAAACGAATAATGCCGGTTCGCTCTCTGCTAAAAACTTTGCAACTCACTTATTAGAACAAGGAGAAGATTTGAGAAAAATTAAATTTTTTAGGGAACGAAAGGATTCAAATGGATAATTTGGAAATTTAATATGGAAATAAGGCATACAATAAAATACATTTTTAGGTTATTGCCTACCTTTTGCAAATATCTATAAGCTGGTTATGTTTACCTGGAAGTGGACGGGGGTATAGATGTTAAGCCCATTAGATGTAAATCAACAGAATATCTTGACCTAAAGTTTAGTAGAATTAGATTAGATTTCAAGATTATAATTTAGGAGAAAATAAAATAGATGGCAAAGAAAAAGGTAATAAAAGAAAAATCAATAGAAGAAACACTTTGGCAATCGTGTGACAAATTGAGAGGTTCGGTAGAGCCGGCAGAATACAAGCACGTTGTACTTGGTCTTATTTTTTTAAAATTCGCCAGTGATAAATTTGAAGAACGCAGAAAAGAGCTGATAGCAGAAGGCAAAGAAAAATATTTAGAAATGAAAGATTTCTACACTATGAAAAATGTGTTTTTCTTAGATGAAATTTCTCGTTGGAGCTACATTATAAAAAATGCTAAGCAAAACGATATCTCTTTAAAAATTGATACTGCTCTGAACACTATTGAAAAAAACAATCCTGCTCTGAAAGGTGCATTGCCAGACAATTACTTTTCTCGTTTAGCATTAGACAAAACAAAACTTGCTTCACTTTTAGATACTATCAATGACATAAATACACTAAAAGACGATGGACAAGATGTTATTGGTAGAGTTTATGAATACTTTTTAGGCAAATTCGCATTAAAGGAAAGTAGCGGAAAAGGGAAAGGCGAATTCTATACACCTAAAACAATTGTAAACCTAATTGCTGAATTAATAGAGCCGTACAAAGGCATTATTTATGACCCTTGTTGTGGAACTGGTGGAATGTTTGTTCAGTCTGTTAAATTTATTGAAAGCCATCAAGGAAACAAAAAAGAAGTTTCAATTTACGGACAAGAGAACACGCCTACAACTTACAAATTGGCAAAAATGAACTTGGCAATTCGGGGCATTTCGGCAAACCTTGGAGAAAAGCACGCTGACACTTTTGCAAATGACCAACACAAAGATTTAAAAGCAGATTACATAATGGCGAATCCACCTTTTAATCTAAAAGATTGGAGAGGCGAAAATGAGTTATTGGATGACCCAAGATGGATGGGTTATGAAGTACCACCAAAAAGTAATGCAAATTATGGTTGGATTTTAAATATGGTTTCCAAGCTTTCTGAAAATGGAGTTGCAGGTTTTATACTTGCTAATGGTGCATTATCTGGTGGCGGAGATGAATACAAAATCCGTAGAAAACTAATTGAAAACAATTTAGTTGAAGCCATTATTATAATTCCAAGAAACACCTTTTACACAACTGACATTAGCGTAACGCTTTGGATTCTGAATAAAAACAAAAAAGAAAGAACTGCACACATAAATAGTACAGATAAAAAATATCGTAATCGAGAAAAAGAAATATTGTTTATGGATTTAAGGCGTTGGGGAAGCGAATACGAAAAGAAGTATATTGAACTTACCAAAGAGGATATAGAGAAAGTAGCCCAAAATTATCATAACTGGCAACAAACAAATTATAAAACCACATACAAAGATATCCCCGAGTTTTGTAAATCAGCAAGTTTTGAGGAGATAAAAGCTAATGATTTTTCTCTTGTACCAAGTAAATATATTGAGTTTGTTGACAGGGATAGCGGAATTGATTTTGATACAGAAATGAAACGAATTCAAAAAGATTTTAAAGAACTTTTAAAAGAGGAAAAAGAATCTCAACAGCAATTAATAGATGCTTTTAAAACATTAGGCTACGAATTATGAGCAAGAAAAAACAAAAAATTGATATAAAAGGCAATGAAATTACTATTGTCAAGTCAGATAACGAAGATTATATATCAATCACAGATATTGCAAAACATAAAAACCCTGAAGCTACCGGATTAGTTATCTCTCACTGGATGAGTACACGATATACAATTGAATTTATGGGCTTATGGGAAAAAATGCATAATCCTAATTTTAATGTTACGGAATTCCGTAACATTAAAAATGAGTCTGGTTCAAATGGCTTTATACTATCAAGCAAAAACTGGATAAATAGCACTAATGCAATTGGAATAATAGCAAAGGCAGGAAGATATGGCGGAACTTATGCCCATAAAGATATTGCCTTTGAATTTGCATCGTGGATTTCTGCCGAGTTTAAACTTTTTTTAATAAAAGAGTTTCAAAGGCTTAAGGATAAGGAGTTAAAACAACTAGGCTGGGATATTAGACGGAATCTCACAAAAATTAACTACCGCATACATACCGATGCTATTAAAGAGAATCTAATACCAAAAAACCTAAGTAAAAAACAGATTTCCTTTATCTATGCAAATGAAGCTGATGTTTTGAATATGGCACTCTTTGGGAAAACTGCCAAACAATGGCGAGAAGAAAACCCTAAAGAGAAAGGAAATATTAGAGATTATGCCAATGTAAGTCAATTGGTCTGTTTGGCAAACCTTGAAAACCTAAATGCTGTTTTTATTAATGATGGTTTACAGCAAAGCGACCGATTGGTGAAATTGAATCAAATTGCTATTTCACAGATGAAAATATTGCTTAGCGACAAATCTGTAAAAATGTTAAATCCTAAAAACGAGAATGCAGATGAGTAGAAAAATTAAAATACAGCAGAATAACTCAGTATTTAAAAGATTGGGCGACTACATACAACTGGTGGATAAGCGAAACAGAGATTTGGCGATTACAAATCTTCTGGGAATTAATATTACCAAAAACTTTATGCCTTCGGTTGCCAATAAATCAGGACTTGATTTGTCAAAATATAAGATTGTAGAGAAAGGTATTTTTGCCACAAATATAATGCACGTTGATAGAGATGAAATCTTGCCGATTGCGTTGTTTAGTGACGAGAAACCTGCCATTGTATCACCGGCATACAAAACATTTTGTGTAAAAGACGAGGCTGAATTATTACCTGAATATTTGATGATGGAATTTTTGCGACCTGAATTTGACAGAAGAGCTTGGACTTATTGTGATTCAAGTGTAAGAGGTGGTTTAGAATGGGAACGATTTTGTGATATTGAAATCCCAATACCAGATATTGAAGTTCAAAGAAAATATGTAGCCCTTTACAAAGGCTTACTTAATAACCAAAAAGTGTATAAAAACAGTTTGGCCGATTTGCAGTTGATTTGTGATACTTATATTGAAACTTTGATTAAAACCGAAGAACCTAAATTGTTGGGTGATTATATTGAAAAATTGGATAATAAAAATACAGATAGTTCAATTAAAGATGTAATGGGGATGAGCGTTTTAAAAGAATTTAGAACGCCCAGCAAAAAAGTTAATATGAAAAACCTTTCAAATTATAGGATAGTAAATTATAATGAATTTGGATATGTACAGACTACTAACAATGAGAAAGTATTAATTGTTTGTCTATCAAAATTTAAACATCCTATAATTATTTCATCGATTCATACAGTATTTAAGGTAAAAGATGAAAAGGAATTGATACCTGAATATCTACAAATGTTTTTCAAACGTAAAGAGATTGACAGGTATGCACGCTTTAATTCTTGGGGAAGTGCAAGAGAAACATTTAATTGGGACGATATGTGTAATGTGAAAATCCCAATTCCCAATATTAAAATACAAGAAGCAATTGTAACCATTTATCACACTTTGGAAACTCGCAAACGAATTAATGAGCAGTTGAAAAATAGTATTAAACCGCTTTGCCCTGTTTTGATGCGTGGTGTTGTGGAAGAAATGGAAACTGTAAAAGAGAGTGTATTATGAAACTAAAAATATTACCTTCAATATTGATTTTTTTAAGTGCTTACTCTCCACTTGCAATTATTTTCTTAATTCAAGATTTTGATTGGAAAACAAAATCAGTTTTGCACCCTAATATTATATATCCAATTTTAGGAGTTGCAATTATTTCGGTAATTCTTATTTGGACAGCAGTAAAATTAATAAAGGTTTCTACACCACCGGTTAAAGTTGTTTCTGT
>JAMOPB010000029.1 GCA_027064945.1 Candidatus Cloacimonadota bacterium | reverse complement strand
ACAGTTAAAAGTAGAAACGCAATTTTCCGTGCGTTTCTACTTTTAGAATTTTATTTTTTCTTCCCGATTTTTCTATCCGGAATAGAGAAATCATCTCGATCAAAATTATCTCCACCAATCCAGAGATCAATGCGAATACCATCACTCATACGGACTACATCAGTATGTTTCACTTGCCAACCTAAAAGACCAAGTCTGGCGTGACCAAGGGTATCATGGCCGGTCATAGCACCGTAATATCCGGCAAGTTCAGGGCGTTTTTGAGTGTTCATTACTCGCTTTAGCTCTTCCACTTCCTCATCTGTATGCTGATTATTATCTATAAGACAAAGGTGCAATCCATCTTCTTCTTGGTGTAAACTTATAACCATTCGACGAGGATTTTTATCAATTATGTAGCTGGAAACTTCCGCTATTAAATGTAAAATTAATTCTTTTCGCATTATATTTTCTCCTAATGAATATTTATAAAAGGTTATCCTTTTTTAGCATTTTTATACCATTGAATTACGGCAACAATTATTGTTGCTGTCAAACCACCTGCAAAACCATTATTATATAGTGTCATACCGCCGTGCCAAGAACCTGTCTGTAAAACAACTGCTAAATGTAAAAAACCTGCTATAAGTCCGACAAAAATACCAAATTGTCCGGCTAGCGGAGCTAAAGTTGTGCAGAATATTGTAGCTAATACAGGACCGGGTGCAGTAAGAGATTTTCCAAAAAAAAGAGTCGAAATGATTACGCCGACTACAACAGGCCAGGAATTTTTTAAATGTGTTCCAAATGTAGCGAAACCGATAATCGTTAACAAACCACCAATTACAGGACCATTGAAATCAGCACCAATTATGAAGACGTAAAGTGAGCCAATTAAGCCAATTAATCCGGCATTAATAAAGGCAGCTTCCGGCGTTTCGCTTCCCATAAAGTCAGAAGGTAAGCGACCGGAATGAGTTTGTATTTTTAAGAAATCTTTCCAAGCTTTCTTGCCACCTGAAATTGTTCCAATAAGAACTAATATGATAGATAAGATTGGAACTAAAAGAATTAATGCAAGAGAAGACTCGTCGTACCAATTCATTTGAGCGGTAAATTGATATCCGCTTGCTTTGATTATAGCTGCAAAAAATATACCTAAAAATCCGGTGGTTAATCCTACATTATAAAGACTATAACCTTGATGCATATGTAGCATTGAAATTGCTGCTGCAGGTAATAGTACTCCAACTACTATTCCAATACCACTGCCGATGATTATACCGGGAATTCCTGTGAAACCAAGTTCAAAAGCAAAAAAACTAACAAGCGGTCCAATAGCTGTTCCAAATAATGCGATGATAGCATATTCCTGATAGGTTTTATTTACTAATTTAGCAGCAAAACAAACTCCAATAATTATAGGTAAAATATTGAAAACAGTTTTACCAAATAAACCAAATCCGACGATTGTGAATATCGCTGCAAAAGTTGGTCCGGATAATTTGATTTTTAGTATTAGTACAAAACTAAGTGCAATTATTCCTACCGCCGTAGCATTGAAAAGAGTGGCACCAATTCCCGCTAAAGCAAAGAAATCGTTGATTAAACGGGCAGGTTGCATTTGTAACCATAAAAATCCTGTAAAAGATTTTACAATACCATCAGCAGATATTCCCAGAATTATCATTGCAATGAAAAAAGAAATAAATACTGAAAGTAATAGCTTTGTTTGTTTATCCATCTGGTTTTCCATCCTTTGAAAGAAACTGTTGTTCCATTTCAAGCTCGTATTTATAATGAACTTGCTCGATTTCAGAACGTAATTTCTCCATCTCTAAGATATCAATTTCTTTTCGTGTCTTAAAATTATGAACTGTTTCCGGTCTTGTGCATAATTTACGAATTTTCTCATTTGAAAAAAGCAGATATGGTGGTAAATCTAATCTTTTGGCATATTTGTCTCTAATCCAAAAAATTTCTTGGAAGATTTTACGCTGAGTTTTGCCTAAAGATGAATAGAGCAATTTTCGGAAAATTGAATGTTTATTATCAATTCTCGGAGCAGATTCTTGCATCGAAGAATTTTTCCCGAGATAATCTATCATAAGTCCTTTTTCCGCCATTTCATTAAACAACATCTGACGTAATTCAAAAAGATAAAGAACGTCTGAAATTGCATAATCCATAGCTTTCTTATCTATCGGACGAGTTAACCAATTATATTGTTGAAAAGCTTTTTTGTTAAATGGGGGTAAACCGATTTTTTCCGTAAGTAAATAACCTAAATTTAATTTTGGATATTGTAATATATTTACAGCCGGTTTTAGATCAATAATATTATGTATGCGGATTTTATAAAGTTTATATAAAAGTCTTTGGTCGGAAGAAGAATCAAACATTATTTTCGCAATTTTACGTGATTCAAAAAATGGTTTTGTAATCATCGGATCAATTTTCATCGGATCAATAACTACTGGTATCCGGCCATCATATAGTTGGATCAGGCAAAGTTTTTCTCCATACGCATGAAGATTGAAATCTGCTTCAAAATCAACTCCGATTTCGTTAATGGAACTTTCTTCCAAATCATTAAGGTACTTTATAACTGCTTTATCTGTGTCTAAAAATTTATAGTCCATTTTTGTTCCTTATTAGGTCTTTGAATATCCCTTTTGCTAAATATAATGTAGATTTGCAAGATTAAAATTTTTATAGAGTAAAAACTTTCTTATAATAATCTTTTCCCTTGAATCAATTACATATTTTAATAATCGAATTTGTTCGATTTTTCTATCTTGCAAAATCACTATGTAAAGGAAAAAAAGTATTCACAAAATGTAAAGTTTTTCAATGAAAAAAGATGATTATTTTGTAGAAATATATAGTTGAATAGTAAAAAAATAACAAATTATCATCATTACTTGACTAATAAAAATGAACGAATGAAATACGTAAAATTATTATAAACGGAGTAATTATGGAGAATAGAGAATTTGTAATCCAAACTGCAAAGAAATTTCAAATCGGGAAAAATTCAGCAAATGTGTTGGCTGGATTTGATGGTTTTGTTGATGAAATTTTGCATGTAATAAAGCAGAGGATTTCACCAACAGAATATAAAAGAATGGAGTTTATGAAAGAATTTTCGCAGCGCATTGCCGATGCAGCCGGCTTTAGTACAAATATGGAATATGCCGTACAAGAAATTAGATTAGGTGGGAACGGACCTTTATTGGCAAATGCATTACTGTGTGCAGAGCATAAAATGGAATATATTGGAACGTTAGGAAAAGATAGTATTCATCCTGTTTTCCAAGATTTCTGTGATAAATGTGAGAAAATCACAACTTTCTTAAATCCGGGATCTACCGATGCTATTGAATTTTTAGATGGTAAAGTGATGATGAGTAGATTTGCAGATTTGGAAAAGATGAACTTTGAAAATTTACTCAAATATTATCCTCAAGATGAATTGATCTCAACATTAGAAAAATCGGAATTATTAGTGATGACAGATTGGAATGCTCTTGCCGGAATGAATAGCATTTATGATGGGTTTGCTTCTTTACTAAGTAAGATTGAAAAGCAGATAAAGATATTTATAGATTTGGCAGATCCTTCTAAACATAGCTTGGAGGAGATTAAAGAAGCAATGTGGAAATTGGCGAATTTGAATAAACAAGCTGATGTGATGTTGGGATTGAATGAAAATGAATCAAAATTGATAGCAAAATCTTTGGGGCTTTCTGAAGATAATATTGTGCAAAGAGCTGAAGCAATTCGCAGCACATTGCAACTATTCGGTGTAGTTATTCATCCTATTGCCGGTGCAGCAGTAGCTGTGAAAGAGGATAAATATTGGTTGGATGGTCCTATAACGGATAAACCGAAACTTTCAACAGGAGCAGGAGATAATTTTAATGCAGGATTTTGTAATGGTTGGTTAGCCGGATTATCAGCTCGAGAATGTCTGGTTACAGGTGTTTCTACAAGTGGATTTTATGTGAGAAAATGCCATAGTCCCAACCATAAAGAGCTAATTGAATTTATGAACAACTGGGCGAATGATTTATTATTAGATTAATTTGCTGTGAATAGAAATGATTTTTTTTATCCTTCGATAGAATTCCGATAAATTGAAATCACTCAGGATAAACTTTAATGCAATAGTATAATGTATAATGTATAATGTAGAATGGATAATGTA
>JAMOPB010000028.1 GCA_027064945.1 Candidatus Cloacimonadota bacterium | reverse complement strand
CGAGTAGGTAAACTCCTCGGCATGCATTAGCAATCCCCTTTATCTCTGTCGAAACCAGAATCACCCCCATATGCGTTTATTAAAGAACTAAATGCAAAACTGTTTTCCACAGTTTAGATGTCAATTGAAAGCTTATTCTTTAACTATTCCAAACCATGTTTTTCTAATTTAGTATACAATGTTTTCCTAGAATATCCCAATAATTCCGCTGCTTTAGATTTATTATAATCGGCACGATTTAAAGCTTCTTTGATTAATTCTTCTTCGATAATCTCTTTTGCTTCTAAAAGATCAAATCCTTTTATATTCAAAATATTTTCTCTCCGAACCATATTTTGCAATTCAATATGTTCAAGTTTCAACATATTCCCATTACAGATCAATACAGCACGGTTAATTACATTTTTCAGTTCTGCAACATTTCCCGGCCAACTGTATCTTTCCAATAAAGAATAAACTTCAGATGATATCGATTTAATATTCTTATTAAATCTCTTATTGGCAAGATTGAGAAAAAAATCTGCTAACAGCATTATATCACCGCTTCTTACTTTTAGATCAGGAATTAATAATTCAAATTCATTAATCTTATAAAACAGATCTGTTCTGAATCTATTTTCTTTAAAAAGTTTCCTAAAATCATCGCTACTTGAAGTAATAACTCTTACATCTAATTTGATATCTTCTTCAGCATCCAAACGAGTTATTGTCTTACTATTTAAAAATTGTAGTAATTTTGCCTGAGATTTTAATGAAAGACCGGTTACACCATCTAAGAAAATTGTTCCTCCATCAGCTTGTTCAAATTTACCTTTTTTAGTAATATCAGAACCTATATAGCCACCAACTTCATAGCCATACAATGTTACATCCATCAAAGCTTCCGGAATGGATTCACAATCTACATAAACAAATTTTTTGTTTTTCCTATTACTTTGAGAATGGATAATATTTGCCGCAAGTTTCTTACCGGTACCGTTCGAACCACGCACTAACACATTAAGATCTGTAGGAGCAATTAAGTCTATATAGCGCAAAACTCTTTGCATTTGAACACTATTACCAACCAATTTTTGATTATCCTTGTTTAATAAAGATTTTAATCTTCTAACTTCGCCTTGTAAATGTTGAGTCGAAAGCGCTTTATCTATTGTGATTACAATTTTCTCTGCTGAAAATGGTTTTGTAACATAATCAAATGCTCCTTTTTGTATGGCATTAACAGCATCATTAATCTCACCATGTCCGGTAATCATTATTATATCAAATATATCATCAAAATCTTGAATCTTATCTAAAAAATCAAAGCCACTCATTTTGGGAAGTTTTATATCGCATAAGATAACATTAGGAGAAAAATCTTTCATCAGTGAAAGACCTTCCTCAGCTGAAGTACTAGTTTTTACCAAATAACCTTCTCCGGTTAAAATAGTTCTTAATAGAGAACCTATTTCTTTATCATCATCTATAACCAGTATTTTTTTTCCAACCCAATTATTTTTTTTGAGATTCATAATTTACCTCTTATTTTTTTCTGTTCTGTTAAATAAGCATTTTTGGTACCAACTATAATATAAAATTATTTACTCATATTATCTTATCAATTTTGAACAAGATAACTATACAAAGTGTCTTACATAACATATAAATCTACAAAACAATCTGTCTTAATGTGTGTTATTTTAACACAAGCCATATTGATAACATAACAATAAAATATTATTTGTAATCATAAAAAATACATTTTAATCTTCGCTTCTGATATTTAAAAAAAAGAATTGTATAATTTACTGTCAATTTATTATACAAAAAAATCGACAGTGGGTTAAATAAAGCCACTGTCGATTAAACTAAGAATATTGTTTTAATTTGTTATTGTATGCTAATTTACTTCATTAGGAGCAATTTATTCGAGTCCAATATTTTATTATTTGATTCCAACTTATACAAATAAACACCACTTGAAACTTTTTTCCCTGCATTATCTGTTGCATCCCATAGAAGATAATTTGCATCTGCTTGAGTAATAACTTTGTCCCAAACTCGTTGCCCTTTGATATTATAAATTTCCAAACTTAAAGAACCATCAGAATAATTTTGTGGTAAATTATAACACAATTTTGTTATTCCTTCGTTTTTTCCAAGATAAATAGGGTTCGGATAGTTTCTTAATTTATAATCATATTCGGCCAATTCATTATCATCTATATCCAATTGAGTAAAATCTCCTGTAGTAATTAAAATTGCAGTTTCATCTTGAATTTGATGCATTGTTTCAGGATATATATTTGCGTAAGATAATAACAAACCGGCTGTTTGAGTTTCATTTTCTATTCCTATTGTAGCAAAATTTTCATAACTGTCATTGTTGCTCACTTCTTTATATTGGAACAAAATTATTCCATTTTCTGTTTCTGAGCTATAATAGTCAGGATCAAACAATATTACTTGAAATTCTTCGGTTTGATAATTATTATTAAGAAAATCTTCCCATGTAATTACAAAATAATGATGTTCAGAATCATAATATGCATAGATATCTCCATTCCTAAGATTATCCCAAAATGGTGCAATCATAGCTTTTGGTCCAACTCCATCAGGTATTGTTCTGTTACGAAAAAATACAAGCTCATCTTTTCCCATAGAAAGATAACCTTCTGTTGAAACAGTGATTGCATCATAACTTTGATCAAAGTAAATAAAATTGAAAGGTAAAGTAAACCAGCCAACTTTCCCGTCAGCTGTTGTATGAACATACTCCGGTTCTTCACCTTGTCCGCCTTCATTTGGTGAAATATTAATCCAATTATATTCAGGTGCATCAAAATTACCGATATCGGAACTTTCAATCGCATAATATCCACATGCTCCATAAGTAGGAGTTTCTTCAGATATATCACCAACAGGAATTTCAAATGAACAAGATGAGATAATATCATCTTCATCCAAGATTCTTGCCTGCAGGTAAATATTTTCACCTTCGAAAACATCGGCATTTATATTCACGACAAAATTATTTAATCCAACTGCAGATTCTCCTGCGCTAATTGCATTGTAATTAACTGTATTGGAAGAAACTACACAATTTTCTGAAATAGCTGATAATTCTACAACAGCATCATCAGAACTAACAGTTCCGGTATTGGTAAATTCAATATTAAATTCATTATCAATTCCATATTCTAAGAAATCTTGATCTGTTATTTCAATATCAGAAAATGAAAACTCAGGAGATTTTACAATAAATTGATGAATAAATTCATAATTTTCTGTTCCATAAGAAACATTAATTTTCAAATTATAAACTTCATTATTATGCCAAGCATCACCAATTACAAAATCTGTTTGGAAAAGATAATCTCCACCTGCAGAGATATTAAATGTTTCCGGTGAAGGATTTGTACTAATATATTCATCATCACAATCCAAACTAACTGAAACATCTTCGATCGCTTCATCAGATTTGTTATGGAATGTAATATTAGCTGAAACATCATTTCCATTAAAACATTCACCAAGTTCAACAGATTGGATTTCAATATTTGCACTAGCAGTAACTTGCAGATTAGTTATTTCAGGAATATATCCATACTTAGAAGCTGTAATATTGTAAGAGCCTGCAGATAAATAGGGGAAAATCAAATTTACATTACCATTAGCATCTGCAATTGCTGAAGAAATTAATTCCTCATCCGAAGTTAATGCAATTAATGTTCCCTCCGGATCTTCTGAATCTACAATCAATGAGATATTATTAATTGTTTCGTTTATTTCCAAATCACCTTCAATTGACATTAGCTTTGGATTATCAGTCCAAATTTTTAATCCGGGATCTCCTAAAAGATTATAGACATAGAAATAAAATTTATCGGAATCCAAGGCATCATTAATTCCATCCATTTCATGACAACCTGGAAAAGAATTATACAACGCCATTTTTCCTCGAAGCATCATTTCGGAAGTTCCATAAATTCCTTCATAAGCAATACCATTATAAATTCCTAAATCGTTTGTATTATTAAATTGTGTTTTTGTATCATGTTCACTAGGACCGATAAAAGCAATCGCACCTTTAGGATTTGATGGTGTACCTGCATTTAGCCATTTTTCACCAAAACAAGTAGGAAATTCATTATAGGCAAAATTACCTCCACCACAAACGATACTTGTTACCATAGGTAATAATGTTCCA
>JAMOPB010000027.1 GCA_027064945.1 Candidatus Cloacimonadota bacterium | reverse complement strand
TAAAAGAGTTTATGAATTTATATCGATATATTTTTAGCGGTTGACTTGACAGATATTATTCCAATGTATTCTTTTGCTAAGACTTAATTCTAAACTATTTTAGGTGAATTCAGAGAATTGAAAAAACATTTCACATTAGAACAACAACTGGGTTCATTTAACAAAAGGAGATCACATGGAAATTGTAAAAAATTCTGCTATTCGACGTTTACCTTTATATTATAGGCATATCCAAAAAATGGATGCAGAAGGAATCGAATTTACTTCAGCCAGAATTTTATCAGAGTTAACCGGGGTTCATAAAACTCAGATAAGAAAAGATATTGCTCTTACAGGATTGGTTGGTGTACCTCGTAGAGGGCATAACGTAAAAGCATTACTTAAGGCGATTGCTAAATATCTGAATTGGAATGATATTTCGTCTGCCTTTTTAGTTGGTGCCGGGAATTTAGGAAAAGCTCTTATTAATTATGATAATTTTGAAGCTTCCGGAATGAGAATTGTGGCTGCATTTGATACAAGTGTGAATGAGATTGGTAAAGTTATAAATAATGTAGAAATATTACCGATGGAGAAATTTGCAGATTTAACTAAAAGAATGCACATTAAAATTGGAATTATTACAACTCCCCCCGAAGTGGCTCAAGAAATCGCAGAGATAATGGTTGATTCCGGTATAAAAGGTATTTGGAATTTTACCTACACTCAACTAAAAGTTCCCGATGATATTGTGGTTGAAACAGTAGATTTATATCGTGGTTTAGGTGTTTTATCTAAGCGGTTAGCTGATAAAGAAAATGAAGAACGTAAATAAACGAAAAATCTTACGAGTTTTTGATACCCAAAAAGAGATAGTAGATGATCTGTTGATTGAACAGGTAGAAATAGAAATAAATATTAATGGCAAGGTAGTTGGAAAAATTGCTACTTTGCCGGAAAATATTATTGAGTTGGCAATTGGTTATTGCTTTTATAAGAAGAAATTTCATTCTTACCGGCAAATAAATAGTTACAATTTTGATTTAGATAGGAAGAGAATTGATCTTGTAATTTCAGATTTCCCCAAAGTTCAAAACAAACCACAATCTATATTGCAAATCACACCGCATAAAATTTATGATTTAATGCAAAGATTTACACAAAAGTCGGAATTATTCAAAATAACCGGAGCTGTTCACAGTGCAGCACTAATCTATGATGATGAAATTGTATATTTTGCTAGTGATATTGGCAGGCATAATGCAATTGATAAGGTGATTGGTATGGGAATGTTGAATAAATCAGATTTATCTAAGTATTGGCTTTTCACAAGTGGAAGGATTTCTCTTGAGACAGTTGAAAAAGCAATTAATGCCAATATTCCAATAATTGTGTCACATTCTGCAGGAATGGAAAAATCTGTTCAGCTTGCGGAAGAAAACAATATAACTTTGATTGGATTTGTGCGTCAGAAGCGAATGAATATTTATTGTGGTTGGAAAAATTTAGATTTTTCCGAGTAACAATTTTTTTATTTACAAGACTAATTATTTTGTTTTTGAGATAGCAGATATTTCATTTAGATTTGCCATTTTACTAAATATTTCAAGATCCTTAGGTGTGTTAATATTGAAGAAAAATTTGATTTCATTTTCATTAAAATATTGATAATTCACATCTACATTCTGAAAAACATTCCTAACTTGATAATATCCCAATCTTATATTTTGCTGTAATATTTCCAAAACTTTCCGATTATATATCGCGTGTAGTGGTTCAATTCCCTCTTTATGTTGAGGAATTGTAATAGCACAGTTGTTATTCTTATGGGAAATAATCATTCTTCTTATTATTGCTTTATTTAGAAAAGGCATATCACAAGCAAAAACAAAATAATTTTCAAAATGGTATTTATCCATTGCTGCTTCTATTCCGCCAATTGGTCCGCAATTGCTGAAATTATCCTTTGCAAATCGAACTTGCTGAAACATATTTGTCAGGCTTTCTTTTTCTGTGACAATGATTATCTCATCGAAAAATTCTTTAAGAATCTCTACCTGATGTTGTATGAAATAGTGATTTTCGATTTGCAAAAGTGATTTTTCGTAATTCAATCGAGAGTTTTTTCCTCCGGCTAAAATTACTGCGGCTAGATTTTTTATTTTCATAATTTTCTTATATTTGTTGTAGATAAAAGTATATTTTATCAATGTGATTATTTTTATTCATCATATTTATTCCCAAAAAATTACTCAAAAGGCTCTAAACAGCGATCTAAAACGCCTTGTAATTTTGAAATTGCTACGCCATAATTTGTAATCGCTACGTTTCTGCGTTCTGCTTCCAATATTCTTCTTCCCATTGCTTGTTGGTTAAGCATACAGGCTCCACAATGTAAAACAACATCGTATTTTTCCAAATCATCAGGATAATCATGCCCTGAAGAGAATTCAAAATCTAGATTCTTACCTGTGTACTGAGTAAGCCATCTTGGTATTTTTACTCGCCCAATATCATCACAATTTATATTATGTGAGCAAGATTCTGCGATTAATACTTTATCTCCATCTTTCAAATTATCTATTTTTCTAGCGCCTTCAACCAACTTATCCAAATCACCTTTGTAACGAGCAAATAGAATGGAAAATGTTGTTAGGGGAATATCTTCCGGAACATCTCCGGACACTTTTAAAACAACCTGAGAATCTGTAACAACCAGATCCGGTTTACGTGCAAAGCTGTGTAATGCTTCTTCAATTTCACGTTCTTTTACAATCATTCCAAGCGCATCATTATCTAAGATTTCACGTAAAACTTGTACTTGCGGTAAGATTAATCTTCCTTTAGGAGCAGCTAAATCTATTGGTGCAATAAGTAAAACTAAATCTCCGGGATTTATCAGATCTCCTATCAACACTTTTTCATGCTTTAATATATCAGGAGCTAAAGCGATAATCTGATCTTTTAACTCGGCAATTCCTGCCTTTTCTTTGGCAGAAACTTGATAATATTTTAACTTGTTTACGTGACAATAATCAATGTCTTTTTGTGAAACTTTTTGTATGTCTTGTTTGTTGAAAACTACAATAAAAGGTATGCGATATTGTTGGATATCTTTGATGAAATTTTTATCATAATCTGTAATGCCTTGCTCGCCGATAACTACTAGAGCTATATCGCTTCGAAAGAGAATTTTCTTAGTTTTGGCAATTCGCTTTTCTCCTAATTCTCCTACGTCATCTATTCCGGCTGTATCATAGAATGTTACAGGTCCCAAAGGTAATAATTCATAAGATTTTGCTACCGGATCTGTAGTTGTTCCTGCTACATCAGATACAATTGCAACATCCTGATTTATCAACGCATTTATTAAAGATGATTTCCCTGCGTTTCTTTTTCCTGTAAGAGTAATAATCATTCTTTCGCCACGTGGTGCTTTTGCCATAAATTCTCCATTTATATTTATATTTTATGATTTTATCGATTTTCCAATCTTGCTTGGACTATTTTAATTTCCAATTTATAAATGAGATTTAAAAAAGTAGTCGTGTCTATTTTGCGTCAAGTTAGAAAGAAATTTCATAAGGAAAAACTTAAGAAATGCAATGCAAGGAAATAGATAATGAGTAATTTCTTTTCAAATTAAGAAGGTGAAATTTTATTGAGATTAAAAGTATAATTTATTGAAAAATTATAATACTTGGAAACTTAGAAAAGAGGAGTTTTTGGAATGTATAAATTTGGTGATGAAATAAAAGTTCTGTATCAAGATGATGACTATGTTGTAGTTCATAAACCGTGTGGATTGCTTGTTCACCGCTCATTTAGAAGCTCCGACAAATATTTTTTGCTGCAAGAATTACGTAATCAGATTGGCAAGAGAATATATCCTGTTCATCGATTAGATCGTCCTACCAGCGGAGTAATTGCTTTTGCTTTGAATCAAGAAGCTGCACGCGAATTTTCAAATCAGATCCGGAATCATCAAATTAAAAAGGAATACTTAGCGGTTGTGCGAGGTTATATTGAAGAAAACGGAACAATTAATCATCCGATATCTATTGATAAAAGCAAGCCTAAGCAATCAGCGATTACGCATTTTGAAAGAATTGCCACAGCAAGCTTTGATATTCCATGCTCAAGATATTCTACTTCGCGATATTCTTTGGTAAGATGTTATCTTGAAACGGGAAGATATCATCAAATCCGAAAACATTTTGCA
>JAMOPB010000026.1 GCA_027064945.1 Candidatus Cloacimonadota bacterium | reverse complement strand
TCTATTTTGTTTGGAAAGCTCAATAATTTTTCTCTTCTTAACCATAATTTACCTTCCTTTTGCTAACATTAAATTAGTGTAGTAAAGTGTCCAGTGTCATCTTGGCACAGAGGGAAGAGACATTTAAGGATAAAGTAAAATGTAGAATGTAGAATGTAAAAAGAGAGAGGTGGAAAACAAAAAAGAATAATTTTATTCTTGCCTATCAATCCCAATATCCAAAATTAGGGATAAAAATTTGGAGTATATTTATGAAACTAAAAGAACAGTTTTTATTTAATAAAGAAATTTGTTTTTTTAATCACGGATCTTATGGTGCGTGTCCAAAAGAGATATTTTCAGCATATCAAGAAAAACAAAGATTTTTAGAATTCCAGCCTATAGAATTTTTCCAAAAACATTTATTGCCCGGCTTAGAGAAATCACGTAAAAGAATAGGACGCTTTATCGGAGCTGATAAAGATGATGTGATAATGGTGAAAAATGCTACATATGCTGCAAATATGATAATTCGCTCATTAAATTTGAAAGCCGGTGATGAGATTTTAATCACAAATTTAGAATATGGTGCTTGCTTAAATGCATGGGATTTTTGGCGACAGGAGAAAGGATTTGAAATTAAGCAGGTAGATTTAGAGATTCCTCTACCGGAAACAGATGAAATTGTAAAATTATTTGCTGAGAAGATAACTTCCAATACCAAAGCTATCTTCTTTAGTCACATCACTTCTGCAACAGCTCAGTTATTACCAATGGAGCAGATTTGCCAACTTGCAAAAGAGAAAAATGTTCTTAGCATAGTAGATGGTGCCCATGCAATTGGTCAGCTGAAATTAAGCTTGGAAGATATGTATTGTGATTTTTATTTTGGAAATTTACACAAATGGCTTTATGCACCCAAAGGTTGCGCAGTATTATATGCCAGAAGATCTAAACAACATCTGATAAAACCTTTAATTACAGGTTGGGGTTGGGGCGAAACCAGAGAATTATTAACGGGAAATGATTTCTTAGATTTCAATCAATTTCATGGAACTGATGATCTTTCATCTTATTTAGTGGTAGATGATTGCATTGATTTTTATGAAAAATATGAAGTTGAAAAACGTAAAATCAAATGTAATAAATTAGTGAAATATTTTATTGAAGAAGTTGAGAAAATCACCGGATTACCATCTTTATATGGAAAATTTGATGATCAATTGATGCTTGGTGAAGCTCAATTACCGGATTGGATAGATGTGCAAAAATTTAAGCTTGATTTGTATGATAAATATCAAATTGAGATTCCTGTTATTAAGTGGGAAGATAAAAATCTAATCCGTATTTCAGTACAAATTTACAATACAAAAGAAGAAGTAGATTATTTAATAAACGCACTTAAGGAGCTTTTGATAAAATAATCATAACCTCTGTGTTTTTCAGCAACTTACTTTGTAATATGGGGAATTGGAATATTCCCATATTTTATAAAAGAGTCATATTTCTCAAAAAAAAGAAATATGACTCTTTTGGTTTATTTATCTTTAAACATGTATCACCGATTAAAGTGTTTTACGCTATATTTTTTTAGAATTTTACACGCAATCCTGCAGAGAAATTTCTGCCGGCAGCCGGCCAATAATAATTTGCTCCATTCCAGTCTTCTCCACCCCAAGGATCATAATATCCGGCTGTTTCATATTCTTTATCAAGAATATTATTCACTTTTAGAGTTAATAAAACATCATTTTTCCAATTGAGCAAATTTCCAAAGTTGATACTTGAGCCAAGATTAATTACGCTGTAAGCATCTACTGTTCGCTCGTCATTTTCTGTGTTATCCAAATATTGTTCGCCAACATATTGAAGTTGAGTGTAAGCATTGAAAATTTTATCTGAATAAGATAATTTCCCACCGGCTATAATTTCAGGAAAACCTGCGATTGTATTTCCCGAAAGATCAACATCAACTGATTCAGTGTACCATTCACCATTTTCATCTTCAAACCATTGAGCTTCTTTCATTACAAATTCATCAAAATAATTTTCGGAATAACTAAAGTTTCCTGATAAATCCAAATTTATTGGAAGTTTAATTTTACTGCTAAACTCTATACCTCGATGAATAGTTTTATCAGCATTTCCACGAATAGGATCACCATCTTCATTTACACGTCCATAACTAATGATTTCATCGTTAAAATTCATTAAATAGCCATTGATATTGAGGTTTAAGAAATAATTGGAATAACCAAACCCAAATTCATAATCGTGCAATGTTTCTTCTTTCACATAAGGATCGCTCCAGTTTACTCTTTTTACCGAACCATCAGAATTCCAAAGAGTATCTGCTTTAGCAAAAAGAGGAGCTACACCAAGATCATCCGGACCATCCCAAGTATCATAAAGTTCACTGTCTGTAGGCTCACGATGAGCTTGAGAATAATTTACATAAAAATTGAGATTTTCATTTAGATTGTAATTTACACCGAATCTAGGATTGAAAAAGTTGTACTCAACTTCATAAGAATTTAGATATTCTCCTGCAAAATTACCTGCTTCTTTTTGATCAAAATTATAATTGATATTTTGGAAATAAAGGTTTGCCATAATCGCAAGATCATCGATTGGTTTGAAAAGTTCATTCAAGAAAACAGTAGCGTATTTCTTATCTCCAATATATTTGTAGTATTTTTGCCCTGAATTTATCTCGAATTCATCATTAACCAAATCTTTAATTTCGCCCCAATGATCGCTATTAAATCCGCTAAGATAAGTTCCGGCATTTAATTTACCAAGTTTATGACGCCAAGTAAAATTAGAAATTAAACCGTAATGTTTTTTTGTAATCCATTTCTGACGAATCAAATCTATTTCCATATCGACAGGCTCATCTACAAGACCATATTCCCAAGGATCTCTATTTGATTTATAAGATTCATAATAACCGTTTCCATAAATATAGAAAAATGAGTTCTTGATACTCATATTTTCATTGAGCATGAAATTATTATGAATTTCAAAATGTGGTTGGGAAAAATCATCGATCGTATTATCATAAGTGTATGGATTGTGCTGATGATTTTCTTCAAGTTGCCAATCTCCGGAAGCTTCCCAAGCTGCGTGTGTTAGCTCGTGTCCTGTATAGAAATTTATCTCGGTTAAGCTTCTTTCATCTCTGCGAGAAATAGATGTGAAAACCGACCATAATTCTGAAGCTGAATTATCTCGATAACCATCTGAAGTAACTCTGCTTAAGCGAACATTAGCGTTGTATTTTCCAAAATTATGCTTCGCTTTTGCTCCAAATTTATATGTTTCGTAACTTCCTATTTCAGTGAATGCTTCGTTATATGTTGTGTTGGTATTATCTGAAGTTTGCATATTCAATGAACCACCAAATGATGAAATTCCATAAATTGAACTTCCAACTCCTCTTTGGAATTGAATATTGGAGGTGCTTTCTGCAAAATCAGGCATATTTACCCAATACACTGCGTGATCTTCAGGATCATTAAGCGGAATGCCATTGATCATTACTCCAATTCTTTTTTGATCAAATCCACGTACTTTTAATTGTGCATTACCAATTGTTCCTCCGGATTCTGAATATGCATAAACTCCGGGAATTTCTGTAAGCAACATTGGAATTTCCTGTCCACCATTTTGCATGATGATCTCTTTTTGTTCCACATTGCTGAATGTAACAGGAGTTTCACGTTCTTTTGCCATTGTAGCATTTACGCTAAAACCCTCTGTTTCATAAGCTTTAGAAGATAGTTTTATCATCAAATGTTGTCGTTTGTTCAAATCGATTTTAACTTTCTCAGATTTATAACCAATTCTTGCAATTGTAATTGCGTATTTTTGTGGTTCAAGATTTGGAATTGAAAATTTACCATTTTCGTCACTAACTGTTCCCAGTCGCGTTCCATCAATAGTGATAGCTGCTCCGGCTACCGCTTTTGAAGTTTTACTGTCAATAACCTTTCCGACTAATGTGTCTGCTGCCAATACTGTAAAAAACAGTGAAACGGCTAATAGAATCATTACTTTTTTCATCCTTTCGCTCCTTTATTATGGAATTTTTTGTAATTTTTCTATCATAAAAAAAAGCCATATCCCAAAATCGGAATATGACTTTATAATTTATAGCAATCATAATAATCTTATTCTAAATTCCGATTCCCTACGCCGGCATTATCCGGATCAGGTTAAGGGTGTTTTCTCAGC
>JAMOPB010000025.1 GCA_027064945.1 Candidatus Cloacimonadota bacterium | reverse complement strand
TTTGAGCAAGCGACAGACTCCAATAGAGGTTCAAGACCTTGGAAAAAATAGTCGTCATGCTTACCTAATTCACTTTTCACAAATACTCAATTATTGGGTACAAAAATAATTATTTATTAGTAGGAGAAAATATGGGAATAGTTGAAAATAAAATCAAAGAAATGAAAGAAAAAAAAGCTGCTATAAAAAAAATGGGTGGCGATGCACGAATAGCAAAACAACATGCTAAGGGTAAATTATCTGCTCGGGAAAGATTAGATCTTCTTTTTGATAAAGGGACTTTTAGAGAAATTGATATGTTTGTTAAACATCGTTGTACAAATTTTGGAATGGAAAAAGTTGATATTCCTTCAGACGGTGTTGTAACCGGCCATGGTTTAATTAATGGCAGACCGGTATTTGCCTTTTCTCAAGATTTTACTGCTCGAGGTGGTTCACTTGGTGAAAAGCATGCTGAAAAAATAGTTAAAGTTATGGACTTAGCATTAAAAGCCGGAGTTCCGGTTATTGGAATGAATGATTCAGGTGGGGCAAGGGTTGAAGAAGGTGTTGATGCACTTTATGGCTACGGAGAAATTTTTATTAGAAATTCCAGATCTTCCGGAGTTATTCCTCAAATTTCTGCAATTATGGGACCTTGTGCCGGCGGAGCAGTTTATTCTCCGGCAATGACAGATTATGTGTTTATGGTAAAAAATTCAAGTTATATGTTTATTACGGGACCGTCGGTTATCAAAACAGTTACCGGGGAAGAAACAACTTTTGAAGAACTTGGCGGTGCGATGACACATAATACAAAAAGTGGTAATGCTCACTTTGCATGTGAAAATGATCAAGATGCCATCGAACAAATTCGTCGTCTTTTAAGCTATTTGCCAAGCAATAACATGGAAAATCCACCGGTTGTTGAACCTACCGATGATCCCAAAAGGCTTTGTCCCGAGTTAGATACAATAATTCCTGATAATCCCAAATTGGCTTACGATATGTATGATGTGATTTCTTCGGTTGTAGATGATGGAGAATATTTTGAGCCACACGAATTTTACGCAAAAAATATCATTACCGCTTATGCAAGATTGGACGGTCAAGTTGTCGGTATTATTGGAAATCAGCCAATGGTTTTAGCCGGTTGCTTAGATATTGAAGCTTCAGATAAAGTTTCAAGGTTTATTAGATTCTGTGATGCTTTTAATATCCCTTTAATTACTTTTGTTGATGTTCCTGGTTATTTGCCTGGTACTGCTCAAGAATGGAATGGTATTATTCGCCACGGAGCAAAATTGTTGTGGAGTTTTTCAGAAGCAACTGTACCAAAATTAACCGTTGTTACGAGAAAAGATTATGGTGGAGCTTATATTGCAATGAGTTCTCGCCATCTTGGTGCGGATATGGTTTTTGCATGGCCTTCTTCTGAAATTGCGGTTATGGGTGCTCAAGGTGCTGTAAATATCATTGGAGCCTATCGTAAAGATATTAAGAATGCCGATGACCCTGTTGCAATGAGACAAGAAAAAATTAATGAATATGAAGCAAGTTTTAACACTCCTTATATTGCTGCAGAGCGAGGTTACGTTGATGCTATAATTCAGCCTGCCGAAACAAGAACAAGATTAATAGATGCTTTGAAATTGATGTCAACAAAATCTGAAGCTCTCCCACCTAAAAAACACGGAAATATTCCTGTTTAGGAGAGTTTATGGATAGATATAAAAAAAAGAAAATCGCTGCAATTATCGGCGTTATGAATTATCTAAAAGAAAAAAATAATACTCAAGAAATTGTTGAAGTTAAACAAAATATTCCGTCTGTTTGGTCAAATTATAGCAGACAATTAATAATGACTAATCGAAATATGTTACAAAGAAGAGTTATTCGTCGTTAAATACTGGAGGAAAATATGATAAATAATAAACATGGCGTTTTAGAAATGACAGAAATGAATTATGATAAAAATCGAAAAAGAGCAACCAATCCTATTAAAATTCAGGATGTAACTTTTAGAGATGGTCATCAATCAATTTTTGCTACTCGAGGTAGAACCGAAGATATGCTCGAAGTTGCTTCTCAAATGGATGAAATTGGATTTCATTCTATGGAAGTATGGGGTGGGGCTACTTTTGATACAATGCATAGATATTTGAATGAAGATCCTTGGGAAAGAATTACTACTTTGAAAAAATATATCAAAAAAACACCGCTATCAATGTTACTTCGTGGTCAAAATCTGGTTGGATATAGAAATTACGCAGATGATGTTGTGGAAGCTTTTGTTGATACTGCTTGCAATAGGGGAATTGATATTTTTAGAGTTTTTGATGCTTTAAACGATTTTAGGAATTTTGAAACAGCTGTTAAAGTTATTAAACAAAATGAAAAACATTTTCAAGGAACTATTTGCTATTCTTTAACTGAAAAACGTATGGGTGGCGATATTTATAATCTTGATTATTATTTGAAGAAAGCCAAAGAGCTTGTTGAAATGGGGGCTGATAGTATTTGTATCAAAGATATGGCGGGGTTAATTTCTCCTTATGATGCTTATAATCTCGTTTCTGCATTAAAAGAAAATTATGATAAACCGATACATCTTCACACTCACTTTACTTCAGGAATGGGTGATTTAACTCTTATGAAAGCTGTAGAAGCAGGTGTTGATATTATTGATACTTGTATGTCTCCTTATGCTTACAGAACTTCTCATCCGGCTGTAGAACCCTTCGTAATTAGTTTGTTAGGAACAAATAGAGACACTGGATTTGATATCGAATCTTTAGCAAAAATAGATGAAAAATTAGAAAAATCAGCTACTAAATATATGGATTTCCTAGATAAAACAAAACTATCTGTAATTGATACAAATGTAATTTTGCACCAAACTCCGGGCGGAATGCTTTCTAATCTTGTTAATCAGTTAAAGATGATGAATTCATTAGACAAGTTGCCAAAAGTATTTCAAACTCTCCCTCAAGTAAGAAAAGATTTAGGGTCCGTTCCGTTAGTAACACCAACTTCACAAATTGTTGGAATTCAAACAGTTAATAATGTTCTCTTTGATACTGAGGAATCTTATTCGAAAATTACTGAGCAAGTAAAAGATTTATGTTTTGGACTTTACGGACACACAACACGTCCAATTAATCCTGAAGTTCAGAAAAAAGCTTTGATCGGGTATCCTCGTGGTGAAGAGCCTATTACTTCCAGACCAGGTGATATTATCGAACCGGAAATGCCGGCTATTGAAGCAAAATTTGGGGAATTGGCAAAATCTAAAGAAGATTTATTGATTTGCGCTTTGTATCCGGTAACAGGTAAAAGATTTTTGAAATGGAAATATGGAGAGACTGAAGTTCCAGCTGAAGTTAAACCGAAAACTTATGAAGATGTTCAAAAAGAGAAAAAATTAATTGATGATGTTCTTGCAGGCAAAGTAGAAGTTATTCCAAAGAAAGAAGCTCCTGAAAAACCGGACAATTTGAAATCATATACTGTATATGTTGACGGAGAATATTTCAATGTTGAAATTGCTGATGATGGTGTGCCAAATGTTATATCCGCTCAACCGGCTTCTGCTCCGACACCTAAAAAAGTAGCTAAAAAGCCAAAGAAATCTGCTCCGGTAATTCAAGATGGAGATAATCCGATTGTTGCTCCAATTCCGGGAATGGTTTCTGAATATAAGAAAAAGGTTGGTGATGAAATTAAATCAGGCGAAACAATTGTAGTTTTGGAAGCAATGAAGATGTTTAATAATCTTGATGCACCTTGTGACGGTATTGTAAAATCAATAAATTACAGCGAAGGAGACTCAGTTGCACAGAACGATGTCCTCTGTGTGATAGAAAAAAAAAATAAAAAGTGATAAAAAAAGTTGACATAAAAGCAAGGATAAATTTATATGTTCTTGTGTTTGATGATACATTCCTGAATGGCTCAGCGGTAGAGCGGGTGGCTGTTAACCACTAGGTCGGGGGTTCAAATCCCTCTTCAGGAGCCATATTAAGCCTCTCGAATTTTCGAGAGGTTTTTTTATACCCAAATCGAGGAAATATGTATACAGTTTATGTACTTTATTCAATTAATTATGACAAAATATATATTGGTTTTACATCAAATTTAGAACAGCGTTTTTTATCTCACAATGAATTATCAAAGAAAGGATGGACGGTAAAATACCGACCTTGGAAGATAATTTATACGGAAAAATATTCAACTAAATCAGAAGCAATGAAACGAGAGAAAGCGTTAAAATCCCACAAAGG
>JAMOPB010000024.1 GCA_027064945.1 Candidatus Cloacimonadota bacterium | reverse complement strand
TTTGGATGTGCAACCCGATTGGGTACTGGTTTATGGTGATACAAATTCTACTATTGCCGGCTCTTTAGCTGCTAAAAAACAACACATCAAGGTTGCTCACGTTGAAGCAGGATTGCGTTCTTTTAATATGGATATGCCTGAAGAAATAAATCGGATTCTTACCGATAGAATAAGTGATATTCTCTTTTGCCCTACGCAAACAGCTATCGACAATCTGAAAAAGGAAGGTTATGATAATATCGATACAAAAATTGTTAATTGTGGGGATGTTATGCTTGATGCTGCTCTTTTTTATGCTAAGATGAGCAATGAATTAAACATCGATTTACCACAAAAATTTATTCTATCTACAATTCATCGTGCAGAAAATACAGACGATCCTGAAAGATTGGGAAATATTTTCTCAGCACTTTCTGATATTTCAAAAGAAATTCCGATAGTTTTGCCATTACATCCGAGAACGCGAAAAATTTTAGCGAAATCTAAGATTGATGTTACCAAGTTACATATTATCGAACCGGTAGGTTATCTTGAAATGGTATATTTATTAAAAAATTGTGAAATGGTTATGACTGATAGTGGGGGATTACAAAAAGAAGCCTATTTCTTCCAAAAAATGTGTTTAACAATGCGAGATGAAACAGAGTGGGTAGAACTTGTTCAAAATGGTTTTAATAAACTTGTTGGTGCAGATAAAAATCTTATCTTATCCGGGTATCAAGATTTTAAAAATCTGACTGTTGATTTTAGTAAAAAATTATATGGCAACGGTGATGCCAGCAGTAAAATCCTTACCGAATTAAAAAAAATATAAATAAATTCAGATATAAAAACATTTGTTTAAATAGGTGTGGAACTCTTTCTACGCCTATTTTTTATGGTATTTAAACACTTCTCTAATTTAACTTGCTCGTAAATTTCTATTTGACAAATAAATTTGAACTTTCCAATTTAACCAAGAGTAAAGAAAATAATATAGTGAGTAAAAACTTAAAGGACACAAAAATGGCTTCCAGAAAAGAAAAAGAGATAATCTTTAAAGAAGAATTAATTATCGATGCTGCTGCAAAGATTTTCCAAGAAAACGGATTTGAAACGGCAACAATGGATAAAATTGCCAAAGAAGCTGATTATACCAAGCCAACTTTGTATAAATATTTCAAAAATAAGAAAGAAATTATCATCGGCGTGTATCTAAAAGGTTGGCACGATAGTCTAGATAAGATCTATGAAGCGATGGAATATGCAGATAACGGATTGAACAAATTAGCCGCAGCAGCTGATGCATATTTTGATTTCTTTCTTAAAAATGGGGTCTATTTTGATTTAATCAGCTATATGCATTCTCATAACATAAAATTCGAACCGAAAGATTATAATCGAAAAACACGATATGAAAATCGGAAAAAACAACTTAAAGAAGATTTTTCTGCTGTTTTCAGATTAGGAATAGAAGATGGAACATTATGCAATGAATTCTCGGAAGAAATGGCTACCGAATATTTTCTGAACAACTTGTATATAGCAATGTTTCGTGTGCATAGTGATGAAAATAAAAATGAGGAATTTTTAGAAATTTCCAAAAAGATGATTTTAAGAACATTTAAGAAGTTATAGGTAATAATTAATGGAAAAAAGGAGATCAATTATGGAAAAGTATCATGAGTTGGTAAGTAAATTAAATAATGCAGCTAAGGTGAAATATGAAAAAAATATTTCAGCTGTAAAAGAAATCTGGGAAGAAACTAAAGAGCAAGATGATAAATTCTTGAAATTTGCATTTGCGATTGCTGACAAAATTTTATTCTTAGCAGAATTAGAAAAAACAGTTACACCCAATTATTACAAAGAAAATACTATCGAAGATTTACAAAAAACAAATTCAGAACTCTTTGCTGAATTGGTGGAAGAAAATTATGCTTTTTCCTATGCAAATCCTGAATTTTCTGTTGATGAATTTGGTTTGGAATTAGGACAAATATTATCTGCTTTTTACTCAAATGTAAGAGGTCTTATCGGAACCGCATTTTCTCATAAAATTTATGTTTTGGAGATTTATGTTAGAAAATTCGTTGAGTTATATGAACTTCTTAAAAATAAAAATAGCGATGCAGATCAATACAAAAAAATCTACCGCTCGATAATTGATGCTTCAACAATTGATAATACAAGAATTAATCTTATGGAATCATACTCTTCAGAATTAAGCAAATATTCCGATTTTATTATGACAGCCGATTTGTCTGATCTTCGATATTTATATCAATTTGGAAGTAATATCACAGAAAATGAGATAAAAACAGCAGAATTTTTGCTTAAATATCCGGATGAAAAAATTAAAAAATTAGCAGACTCTATGGTTCAAGCGTACATTAGGAGTTTTACATTATCCAAAAAGGATCTTTCTAAAAAGAAAACTGTTACAATTATGCATAATATCGGGCAAGAACTTATCGTGCGTGAATTGATTAAACAATTTGAAGAAAAAGGCTTGAAATCAATTATAAATAATCCTTTCACAACTTCAGCTAATAGACAATATCAATATGACCATAGATTCGACAATGCACTTTTCTTCGATGAAAAATATATAGCTAAAACTATTGAAACTAACAAACTTGCGTATGAAGAATTAAAAGAAATCATTTCAGAACATTCAGGACCTGTTTATTTTGATAAATTTGGGGAAAGTCCTTTTGCTCCAAAACAGAAAAAGAGTTGTCTGAAACTAAATGATGAACAACAAAAATTGAATCAAAATTTCAGAATTGAATTTAGCCAAATAAGAGAGAAATATTCTCCAAGAAAAGATGGAAGTTTTTGTATAATTGCTTTCCCTGTTCCTGAAATTGGTGAAAATTTTGAAGCGATTTTTGAAGAAACATCAGAAATTAATATGATTGATAGTATTCATTATGAAGAAATTCAACAATATCTAATTGATGAACTTGATAAAGCGGATTATGTTCATGTTACCGGAAAAGATGGCAATAAAACAGATATCAAAGTAAAAATGCAAGAGTTGAAAGATCCTAGTACTCAAACGAATTTTGAAAATTGTGGTGCAACCGTAAATATTCCGGTTGGTGAAGCTTTTACCTCACCAAAATTGACAGGTACAAATGGTATTTTGCATGTAAAAGAGATCTACTTGAATGATTTACGTTATGAAAATCTTGAACTGGAATTTGTAGATGGATATGTAAAAAATTACACTTGCACAAATTTTGCCGATGAAGACGATAACAGAAGTTTTATTGAAGAAAATCTTCTTTTCCCACATAAAACTCTACCATTGGGAGAATTTGCAATTGGCACAAATACTTTAGCTTATGTTATGAGTCAAAAATATAACATTTTACCAATAATGCCAATTTTAATTGTAGAAAAAATGGGACCACATTTTGCCATTGGTGATACATGCTATAGTTGGGAAGAGGATTATCCAGTTTTTAATCCAATCGATGGAAAAGAAATTGTAGCACGTGAAAATGAGAAATCGGCTCTTCGTAAAACAGATATACAAAATGCTTATACAAATTGCCATACTGATATCACAATTCCCTATGATGAATTAGGTGCAATTGTTGCTATCACAAAAGATGGAAAGAAAATCGAAATTTTACATGATGGAAGATTTGCCGTAAAAGGAACTGAAGAATTAAATGTTCCACTTGATGAATGGGATAATAAAAAATAGAAGATATCCGGTTTCTCCATTTATTGGGGAAACCGTTTTCCGAAAATTAAACTAATCCAATTGGAGGAATTATGATCAAACAAAATATAAGGGGATATAACGATTTATTTAAATATTACACTGAAGTAAGAATCCAAGAGAATAGAATAAATCGTTTGGTAATGGTCAATGGCGACTTAATGAGCAATGATAAACACAGCCAAAGTGGAGTTTCTGCCAGAAGCTATTTCAAAGGCAGTTGGGGTTTTGCTTCAAATCCTAATATTAACGAAGAATCGATAAAAGATGTAATTAAGAAGGCAACAGACAATGCCGAGTTCTTAGGAAATAAAAATGAATTCCCGAAAGCTGAATTACCCAAAACTTTTGGTAAATGTGATAAAGATTTTTCAACCACAAAACCAAGAAAACTTCAAAAAGATAAAATTGCTTTTATGCAAAATATAGATAATTATTTATCTGAAAATTATCCAAAATTAAAAAGTAAAACTCTTGTTTTATCGGAACTTGATATGGAAAAGCAAATGTTTAATTCCGATGGTTCAAACGCATATTCGCTTACACCTCGAACAA
>JAMOPB010000023.1 GCA_027064945.1 Candidatus Cloacimonadota bacterium | reverse complement strand
GATAGATTCATTACTTAATAAGGTGTCAGGATAAGTATTATAATCATAAAGCAAAATTTGAGTATCTCCGGATAATGCTACTGAATTTACAACAACCTGTCCTCCACCATCGTTTCTTAAAGTAATTGTTTCAGTTTTCCAACCACCAATTGCAGTTTGCAAGAAATCAACAGAACTTGGTGATATCGCGAAATTTGGAGGAATAGCAGCAGCATATTCTACAACGGCTTCAGCAAACATTTCATAATTTGAACTCCAGTAAGTGCTCATAGAATTCCAGTTCCCGTTGCTTTCGCGTTCAAAAGTATGATTCTCAGTTGCATATAAACCATTATCTGATAGCCACCTGACAATATTTGTATCATAAGCTCCCCCATCAACAGTATAGGAAATAAAAAAGCTTTCTCCAGCAGCAAATGACAAACCTAAAGATGTTAAATCTACCTCATTGTAAGCATTGGGCATTAAATTAGCTATTGGAATTGAAATGTTACCTAATTCATTGCCAGGTTTACCATCAATATCTGTATCATATACATGAACAGTAATACCTATCGGATTACCAATGATCTCATAGATTAATAATTCCCATCTTAAAAGATCACAATCAGCTGCACCAGTGTACTTAACACCATATTCAGTATCTCCATATCCAGAAGGGACATTCCAATAATAAACAATATCTTCTCCATGATATGATATTGTTCCCTCAATACCGGGCAGATCTTCTGTTGTGAATGTCCAAACCGGACCATCTGTACTTGCTCTACTAGAATTTTTACATACAACTCTCCAATAATATTGGGTACTATAGCTTAAATCAGAAGCTACACTAGGATCTAAACTGGTAACTGCAGTGCTAGAATAAATTAAAGCTGAATCATCTTTGTTTGTAACAAGTGATTGATTGTCGCTGAAATATACATCAACATCATCAGTAAATGATCCATTTGTCCAACTAATCATTGTACTAATACTTACATCTGTCGCACTATCAGCGGGATCTGGAGTTGACGGAGCTGTTGGTGTTCCTGAAATTGCCTCTAATTCAAATACTCCTACACCATAGTGATTCATTCCGGAATATGAACCACCCCAAGTCATTGTATGGCTACTATTATCCCAAGTGTCATGAAGATATACATAATTTCCATTAACATCATATCCATAACCAAGCATAGTGTGGCCTTCCACTTGGATTAGTACCGGACGACCAGCGTCGATTTCCGCCATATATTGTTCAAATGAGAAACCATAGGTTAAACCTTGCTCTGCAATATATTGAGAATAATTATTTGTAACTGTATAGCCTCTTGATTCAAAAAATTGTCTAAGTCCATGGCAGCCATCTTTTTCGCTAGGTTCACATGCACTATAATCAACTTGTGGTGATCCGTCAGTTGCGAAATAAAAAGTTGTTGCACCATCAATATTGCCTAATGTAGATTGATTGGTTCCCATATAATCAGCTGTACAATCAGCATTTCTATGTGCTGACCAATTACCAATGTATGGATCTGGACTTGAACTGTTGGCTTCAACCCAATAATCATCTACATGCCCTCTAGTAGTTAATCCGTCATAACCTTGATGAGTAGCACTAAGTGTGCATTCTCCGGAGCCCCATCCTGTTACAATATTTGTCATTGGACAAACTCCACCATTAATAGATCCCGTATACATATCACCATATCCGGTATTGTCATAATAACCGGCCATCATAGCTGCAGATGTAGCTGAGCAACCATAGCTCCAATCAAAAGCAGGTACATTGGATAAAATAACGGCTGTACGTGACGGTAATGCTATTGGTGCTCTGAAATTCTCTGGTGGCGTTCCCGGAACAATGATTTTATCAACCTGATCACCATTCCTGTCTGTTATTGTTTCAATAAAATACTTGCTGTCAATTTTTGCACTAACTTGATTTGAAATCAGTAAAAGAGATAGAACAACAAAAATAAATAAAATCTTTCTAGTCATATTTCCTCCTCGTTTATTAAGCTAACTTCTTGTTTTTTATTTATTTCTGTCAATTTTATTTATGAAAAGACTTTTTAATAATGATTGCAGCTTATGATATTCCTAATATTTGAAAAATATTCTGACAACTATTCTAAATTTTATTGTCCTGAATTGTCTCAATAAAACACTATGGAAAATAATTCTGAGCTGTTGTGATATTGCTGAGAGAAATGCTTATTTTTCTATCATGCTGAAATTAAAACAAATAGAGGGAAGGAAAAGTTTCAATAAAAAAAATATTATACTTGGTATAAATAATGCAAACATAAAGGAAATTTTATATGAGGTTAATAAATGAGGATTTTGATAATTGATGATAATAAGGTATTAAATTATCTCCTTACTCGGTTTTTGCAAAAAGAAGGGTATCAAGTAGAAAATGTTTTTGATGGTGAAAGCGCCATGAAACGGTTAAGTACTGATGATTTTGATGTTGTGATAACTGATTATCGTTTACCTGATTTTTCAGGTTTAGATATTTTAGAGAAATTGCATGGTGAGGATATGAGGAAAATATTAATTTCTGCATATGCTAATAATGTTATCTCGGAAAAAGCAAGATTATTAGGTGCTCGTGTTGTGGAAAAACCATTTAGTAATGAGAGAATTCTTAGGCTGATGGCTTAAGATTTCCCATTGAGGGGTTGGGATTTACAATTTTCTCTTGAATATTAAAAATTATAAAGCTGCTTCGGCAGCTTTTTTTTGTATGTAGTTAAGTAGATTAATTTTCCTTATTAAATATTTACAATCAGAACGAATCTTATCTAACTAAAAAACATTTACCGGTAAAATTTTATGTATTGCAGGAAATATAACATGATAAACTTGACGAAAAAAGGAATACAGACAATTAACAACTTAGATTAGGAGGAATTATGAAAAAAGTTAGTGAATTGTTTGGTGTTATGACTTTCGATAAATTTGTGATGCGCGAAAAACTTAATAAAGATGTATATGAAAAATTGCGAGCTATCATAGAAAATGGGGAAGATTTGGATGATTCTTTAGCAGCTGATGTAGCTCATGCTATGAAAGATTGGGCTTTGGAGAATGGAGCAACTCATTATACGCATTGGTTTCAACCTCAGCGGGGAGGAACTGCTGAAAAGCATGAATCATTTATAGAATATGATGAATATGGTGGAATAATAGAACGATTTCGAGGGAATAGTCTTATCCAATCGGAACCGGATGCTTCTTCGTTCCCATCGGGAGGTATGCGTAGCACATTCGAGGCACGCGGATATACCGCTTGGGATCCGACATCTCCGGCATTTCTAATTAACTCAGGGAATCGAAAGACTTTAGTAATTCCTTCTGTATTTCTAAGTTGGACAGGTCATGTGATGGATCTGAAAACGCCAATGTTGCGTTCACAAAGAGTTTTGAATGATAGTGTTATGCGGGTGCAAAAATTGCTGGGAAATCGTTATGCAAAGCGAATAAAAGTTTTTATCGGTGCGGAGCAAGAATACTTTTTAGTAAGTAAAGAAAATTTTGCTAAACGATTGGATTTACAAGTATGTGGTCGAACCCTTTTTGGTGCAGCTCCGGCAAAGGGTCAGCAGATGGCGGATCATTATTTCGGAGCTATCCGAGATCACGTTTTAGAATTTATGGAAGAATTGGATTTGGAATTGTATAAACGTGGTATTCCTTCCAAAACAAGGCATAATGAGGTTGCTCCGAATCAATTTGAGCTTGCTCCGCTTTATGAGGAAAGTAATTTGGCTGTAGATCATAATTTGCAGTTAATGGATATAATTAAACGTGTAGCTGAAAAGCATGGATTAGTTGCGTTATTACATGAAAAGCCAATGGCAGGAGTTAATGGTAGTGGAAAGCATGTAAATTGGTCAATTGCCGATAATACCGGAGCAAATTATCTATCTTCTTCCAAATCTCCCTTGAAAAATATCAATTTTCTATTAACTGTTGGCGCTCTTCTTTTGGGTTTGGAAAAATATGGGAATCTGTTGCGAGCAACAGTCGCAGATGCGGCTAATGATCATAGATTGGGAGGGGATGAAGCACCACCTGCTATTATATCTGTCTATTTAGGATCATATCTTTCAGGATTATTAGATGAGATAGAAGCCATAGGAAAATTAACTTCCAAGAAAATGGAGAGAATAAATTTGGGAGTGAGAAATTTACCAAAAGTTGCTAAAGATATTTCAGATAGAAACAGAACATCTCCCTTGGCTTTTACAGGAAATAAATTTGAATTTCGTGCTGTAGGATCTTCACAAAAT
>JAMOPB010000022.1 GCA_027064945.1 Candidatus Cloacimonadota bacterium | reverse complement strand
GTGTAAATGATTTCCTCGTCTTGATTGAGATAATAATTTCAATAATCGTTTCCTGGTAAGTCCGGATACTATTCCAATATCCAATTTACCATCATTAGGTTGAGCGTTTGGAGTAAGTTTAAACCCGTTTCCGCAAAATTTACCATTCCCCACACTGAATAAAATAAAATTAATTTCGCGCATTATTTCATTCATTTCCAATACCGCATGATAATTACGATAATGAACCATCGCTTTTAATATTCCTATTGCATAGCGAATCAAACCTCGAAATCTTTTTAAATCGTTAACATTCTTCGCTACTACAGCATCAAATCCCAAACCGAAGGTATTTAAAAAATAATAATCTTCTATCTTTCCCAAATCCAAATTGATAATCTTTTGTTGTTTGAAGCGTTGAACTGCTTTTTTCACATCGTGTGGTAAATGAAACACTCGAGCAAAATCATTTACGGTTCCTTCCGGTAACATTCCCATAACAACATTGTTCCTGTTTTCACTCTGCATAATACCATTAACTACTTCAAAAGCAGTTCCGTCTCCACCCATTGAAATAATTTTATGATAACCTGCATCAGCGCCAAGTTTTGCCAATTCTATAGCATGTCCTGTATATTTGGTTAATTTAATTTCATAATCAAAACCATATTTATTTAAGTTCAAAACTAATTGATTAATTTTCTTACCTGTCTTTCCGTGTCCGGCAGTAGAATTTATGATAAACAACCATCTTTCTTGAGAAAAATCTTTCATGCTCATTTCCTTCTGTAATTTCGTTCGGTTCTTTTAAGAATAAATACAAATTCGCCCTTAGCCAAACCTTCAGTCATCTTAATTAGTTCATCAATTGTTCCCCAAAAGAATTTTTCTTGTGGCATAGTTAGTTTGTAAGCAATTATTGCTTCTCTTTTTCCACCAACATTTTGTTTGAAAGCACTTAAAAGCTGTTTTAAACGGTAAGGTGCTTCTAAGAAAACAATATCATAATCATTTGGAAGCTTCCGCATTGCCTGTTTACGCAGATCTTTATTGGCAGGTAAAAATCCATAATAAAGAAATTTATCAATTGCTATTCCGCTTCCCATCAATGCAGCCATAAGTGATGAAGCCCCCGGTAATGGAACCACTGTAATTCCGGATTGATGACATCGCATTACCAAACTATTTCCCGGATCGGCAAAAAGAGGTGCTCCGGCATCACTAATCAAAGCTGCATTTTCACCTCGCATCATTAATCTTTCTAAAATTCGAGGAGTTTGCTCCTCTTCGTTATGCTCATTAAGCAATTCAAGATCTTTTTTTATTTCATAATGACGCAGCAACTTACTTCCCATTTTGCGCTCTTCACAAATTACAAAATCAACATCTTTCAGCACACGCAAAGCACGCAATGTAATATCTTCATAATTACCTATAGGAGTAGCAACTACATATAATTTATTTTTTGATGACATACTCTATTTTTCCTCGATAATTTTTAAAATAATAAATAACTAATCCCAGAACAATAAACAAAGTTGCCAAAATCAAACCGATCAAAGAAAGAGTAATACTTAATTTATAACTTTCAGGTTCAAAACGCATCTCAATTTCATGTGTTCCACTGGGAACTTTTATTCCGCGTAATATATAATTTGTAGCATAAATTTTAGTTTCTTTCCCATCTATAAATGCTTTCCAACCTGCAGGATAATAAATTTCGGAAACCACTAAAAATGCTGTAGAATCAGTGGAAACTTTCAACTTCAAATTATGCAATCCGAAATCTTCCACATCTACATTAGTTTCTTTTGGAATGGAAATACCATCTATTTTCTCTTCAACAATTGCTGTTTCAGCAGGATTAAAACTAACTTTATTCAATTTTTGCCAAATAGATTCTTTATCTGTTAAAACTTCCAAGTTCTTAACAAACCAAGCTCTTGGCAAATACTCTTTATTCTTGTAAATCGTAATTTTTTCTTTGCGATCATAATGTGCAAATTCCAAGTTTGGAAGCGGTAATTTTTGGTCAAAAATAACATATTTAGCATTCAACATATTTATAATATTCCAATTTATTGGAATACGATCAACTAATTCAGCATTCATACAATGCTCGATAATTTCCTGATATCTTTGCAATTTTGCTCCATGATATCCACCAATAGATTGATGATAATATGCCCAACGATTTTTACCAAATTCACCAGCCAAAGGATAGATGCGGAAAAGTTCAGAATCAGATAATAAAAAGCGATCTGAATCAGTTTTCTGAAAATTCTTCTTTAACGCATTTTCATGAGTAATATTTTTCAAAAAACGTTTATGCATAATTCCCAAATCGAATATTACCAAAACAGCAATAATCAGCATAAATGACGTTTGTCCTATCTTTTTCTTAGAAAGTAGCATAACGGAAAGCAACGCTAAAAGAGTAAAAATAAAAGAATGAACTGCACCTTTTTGCAGAGCACTTAAACGCATCTCTTTTAACTGCTCAATCTGTTGAGGATTATAACGACTAGTTTCCCCTGCCTTTTGTAATCCATACTCCTGAAATATTCCACCGGCAAAAAGAGTTAAAAGAAAAACAACCACAACAGCGATAATCATTTTCTTATTGAATTTCAATAAATTTTCGGGATTCTCTTTAGCAAATTCAATAAGTCTCTTCAATCCAAAACCTGCTAACACAACTACAGAGAATTGCAATAATACCAAGATCATCGCAGGAACACGGAATTTATTATAAAATGGTAAATAACTAAGTAGTAAATTAGAAAGTAAACTAAAATGTTTTCCAAATGAAAAGAATAAACTTACTAAAGAAACAGTCATTAATATTTTCACAATATTCTGTTTGCATTTTACCACAGCAAAAATTGCCAATAATATAATAATAACGCCCATATAATTATTTGTTTGAGTAAACGGCATCCATCCCCAATAAAGAGGACTTACGCCACCAAAAAAGTCAGGATTGAAAAACGATAATATCTCAGCAGGATGAAAACTCCAGCTTGTAGCATAATCTGTGCTAAGCCCGCTTTTCCCACCTCGAATAGTATATTTTCCATATTCCAATGTAGAAAGATATGGTTGTGCTATTGCCAAAAGAGAAATTATTCCGGCTAAAAGTAACATACCGGTAAATAGAGCAAATTTTGATAATTCCTTCTGCTTAATCGCTTCGATTAATTTGAAAATCCAAAATATTCCTAACATAATAAAAGTATAATAAGTAATTTGCGGATGATTTTCTCTCATTTGTCCAATTATGAAAAGAGAAGTTAAGCCCAAACCAAGAACTGTTCTATTTTTCCATAAATAATGGATTGCCCAGAATATCCAAGGAATATAAACAATCGCTTTAAATTTACTGTTATGTCCTATTTCAATTAAGCCTACAAAATGGGTAGATAATGCAAACGCTATTGCCGATATAAATGCAGGAAGCGGTTCAAAGCCAAGATGCAGCATTAATACATAAACTCCTAATCCCATCATAAATAATAGGAAAATACGCCAATTTATCACCTTGTTTGTAATACGTTGCAACTGGTTTATATAGGGATATTTACTGGCAAATGAGATTAAATAGGAAGGCATTCCGCCGAAAATGGCAGGAGTCCACAAAGCTTGATCTGAATGAGTATCATTGTATTCTTTTATTTGTTGAGCTGCACCTCGCCATTGTATTGTATCACTTGCAGCCGGTACATAATGCTGAAATGCTACTTTAAAATGTAAACTCACTAAAATGATGAACATTAAACTAATCAAAATCAGATGACTATATTTTCCTGTAAAAAGTTTATCAAACCAGCTTGGTTTTTTTTCAATTTCCAACTTAACTTGCTTGGATTTATGCTTAGCCATATATTCTCCTTCTTATTTGTCAAATGTGGTAAATTTGACCGGATTATCTATTTTTTTGGGAAGCTATGAAAAATATCAATTCACTATAACGGTCAAGCAATTATGCCCTGTTGTGTAAAATCTTTTTTAGACAAAAAAAATAAGCCACAGTATAAATTGTGGCTTATCATCTATTTTTTTTTATTTTTCCCATAGTTTTTGTTCTCCTATAAGTTTGCTTATTTATCTCGGTTTAGCATTTTATCTTGTAGCGTAACTTACGGGAATTCCATTTCTTCACAATACTTCTCATTCCTCATCCTTTTTTTGAATTTTTAAAATCTAAATTGCTCTTAATAAATAGATGTTTGCTTACGTTGTTTAAAACGTTTCTTTTCATTATTCCATCTGGAAACTATGCTTTTCCTTTTCATGATTTCTCCTTTGCGTTTAGTTTT